>JBFMEF010000036.1 GCA_040753495.1 Candidatus Zixiibacteriota bacterium | reverse complement strand
TATGGTACCGCCGAGAGTCAAAATACCGGAGACATCGTTGGAGGTCAGCTTTCTGTACCTGTTTTCAATCAAGCCCTCATACCCGTCAAGAAAACCGACCACTTCCATTTGGTAGTCGTTTATGGCAGTTTTGACTACCGCCCTTATAACGGCGTTGAGACCGGGGCAGTCGCCACCGCCGGTCAAGACTCCCAGCTTCATCTTCTCTGACATAGATTCCTCTGGTTATTCCAGTGCGGTTACCTTCTCCAGCTCTTTATCCTTCTTGAATTCAAGATATACTTTTTCAAACGCCGACGCAAGTTTTTGCGCTTCTGATATGTACTGCCCCTCTGACTTCCAGCCGCCCGAGGGGTCGAGAATGTCCGATGGTACATCGGGACAACTTAGCGGTATATCCAGCCCGAATACTTTATCCTGGCGATAGGCAACTTTTTTCAGATGACCGCTAAGAATGTTTCGGATAATGGCGCGGGTATGGGCGATACTTATCCTTTCGCCGGTGCCGTACGGTCCGTTAATCCAGCCGGTATTGACCAGCCAGCAGTCAACTTTGTGTTTCTTTACCTTTTCCAGCAGCAGGTTGGCATATACCGATGGCTCCAGAGCCATAAAAGGGGCGCCGAAACAGGCGCTGAAAGTCGCCTTCGGCTCCGTTACGCCTAATTCGGTACCGGCCAGTTTTGCCGTATATCCAATCAGAAAATATCGGTGAGTAATTTCCGGGGTCAGCCGAGCTACCGGCGGCAGGACTCCAAAGGCATCGGCCGTCAGCAAAATTATGTTTTGGGGATGCCCCCCGACACCGCCGGGAACAATATCTTTGATATGCGTGATGGGATAGGCGGCGCGGGTGTTCTCGGTCAGCGAGTTATCATCAAGATTTATCTTGCGACTCTCGGAATCGATGGCGACATTTTCCAATATCGTGCCGAATTTCCGGGTAGTTTCATAGATGTCAGGTTCACCGTCGGCGGAGAGACGAATCACCTTGGCGTAACATCCTCCTTCAAAATTAAACACTCCAACGTCGCTCCAGCCATGCTCATCATCGCCGATTAACCTCCTTTCCTGGTCGGTCGAGAGAGTCGTTTTGCCGGTCCCGGAGAGTCCAAAGAATATCGCCGTATCGCCGTTGCTTCCCATATTAGCCGAGCAATGCATCGACAATACCTTTTTCTGAGGCAGGAAGTAATTCATGACCGTAAAAATCGCCTTTTTGATTTCGCCGGCGTAACTGGTACCGCCAATCAAAACAAGCCGTTTTTCAAAATTGAGGATGACAAAAGCCTCGGAATTGGTGCCGTCCAAACTGGGCAGAGCATGGAAATTGGGTATATTAAACACGGTAAATTGAGGCTCGAAATTCTCCAGCTCCTTCTTGCTGGTCGCCCGGATGAACATATTGCGCACAAAGAGATTATGCCACGCCGTTTCATTTATCACTCGAACCGGCATCCGATAGCTGGGGTCCGCCCCCGCAAAGCAATCTTGAACGTAAAGATGGCGCCCCTGGAGGTACGCCAAAATACGCGAAAAGAGCGCGTCAAATCTCTCCCGCTCAAATGGCTGATTGGCCTGGCTCCACCAGATTTTGCTTTCAGAGTTCGCTTCCCTGACTATGAATTTATCTTTGGGAGAACGCCCGGTATGCTGGCCGGTGCGAACGACCAGAGGCCCCAGGTGAGCCACAAAACCTTCGTGATTCCGAATTATCTCTTCATAAAGAGCCGGAGTGGGAAGATTCCACTTCACCGACCCGAGATTGGTCAGGCCATATGACGACAGTTCTCGAGAATTCATGAGAATAATTTCCTTTCCACAATTAGGGACAATAATATCTATTTCGGCATATCTTTCAGGTTTTGTACTGCCCTTATCTAAATATTATTGTTTAAGGGCTTTTTTTGTTATAGATTTTTCCGATATACAGGCAATACGACTGTAATAGATTATACAAACAGGATGTTTGTAAGAACCACTTTTCGTATGGATGAAATATGCGTGTCAAGCAATTCTTAGTTCTGCCCAATCTGCCGGAAAGAATCACCCGGCTGCGCGAACTGGCAATGAATCTCTGGTTTTCGTGGAATTGGAATATAGTGAAGCTTTTCATAAGAATCGATTCCGAACTCTGGGAGAAATCGTATCAGAATCCGATAGAAATGTTAGCCTACCTTCCGCAGTCTAAACTGGAAGAAGTGGCTCAGGACGAAGCCTTTCTTGCCAGCCTGGACCGCGCCTACGCCGACTTTCAGGACTACCTAAAAGCGAAAAGATGGTTCGAGAAAACTTATCCCGAGCAGAAGGAAGCGCAAATTGCCTACTTCTCCTGCGAATACGGGATTGATACCGGACTGCCGGTCTATTCCGGAGGACTGGGACTCTTATCCGGCGACCATCTAAAAGCCGCCAGTGACCTGGGTGTCCCCCTGGTCGCTATCGGTCTGCTATACCGTTATGGCTATTTTCGTCAGTTCCTGTCGTCCGATGGCTGGCAGCAGGAGCGATATGAAGAGAACGACTGGTATCATATGCCGGTCACCCTCGAAAGAGACCAGAACGGCAATCCGCTGAAATTTACGGTCGATTTTTCCGGAACCCCGGTTTATGTGCAGATATGGAAAGTAATGGTCGGCATCACCCCGCTTTACCTTCTGGATACCAATATCCCGGATAATTCCAGTAAGTACCGGGAAATAACTTCAGTTCTATACAGCGGCGACAAGGATACCCGTCTGAAACAGGAAATTCTCCTTGGCATTGGGGGCGTAAAGGCGTTGCGCTGTCTCGGTATTAAGCCGGCGGTGTACCATTTGAACGAAGGGCACTCGATGTTCCTTCTACTGGAGAGAATCAAGAATCTGATTGAGACCGAGAAACTGACATTTCAGGAAGCGGTGCAGGCGGTCTGGCCCACTACGGTCTTTACCTCCCATACTCCGGTTCCCGCCGGGAATGAGACTTTTGACCCAAAATTGCTGGAGAGATATTTGAAGGGATATGTGGAAAGCATCGGGCTCACCTGGCATCAGTTTCTTTCTTTTGGAAGAGTTTTCCCGGCCGATGATAATGAACCGTTCTGCATGACCGTGGCGGCGTTGAAACTGTCGGCGTTCAATAACGGCGTATCCGAATTGCATGGAAAGGTAACGCGGGAAATGTGGCACAATATCTGGCCCAATCTGCCGGTGGAAGAAGTGCCTATCGGACATGTCACCAACGGAGTTCATTTAAGGTCATGGTTGAGCCACGACATGGTGGATCTTTTTGATACCTACTTCGGACCGAAGTTCACCCGGCAACCGACCACCTTCGAAGAATGGGACAATATACACAAGATTCCGGATGCTGAACTCTGGAGAGTTCATCAGAGGCGGCGCGAGCGGCTGGTGTTCTTTGCCCGAAAACGTCTGGTGACACAGCTGACCCGGCGCGGCGCCTCGGCGGTGGATGTTAAGTTGGCGGAGGAAGTGCTCGACCCCCAGATTCTGACCATCGGTTTTGCCCGACGGTTTTCCTCCTATAAGAGAGCTTTCCTTCTGTTTCGCGATGTCGAGAGACTAAAGCGAATTGTCAACAACCCGGAAATGCCGGTGCAGTTTATTATTGCCGGCAAAGCCCATCCGCTGGACAATCCCGGCAAGGAAATCATAAAGCATATCCTTCAGATTGCCAGTAAAGATGAATTTCGCCGCCGCATTGTCTTCCTCGAAGACTACGACATAAATATTGCCCGTTACCTGGTTCAGGGAGTGGATATCTGGCTTAATAATCCGCGACGTCCCCAGGAGGCGTCCGGCACCAGCGGCATGAAGGCGGCAATAAACGGAGCCGTAAATGTCTCTATTCTTGATGGCTGGTGGTGTGAAGGGTACAACCCCGATGTCGGCTTTAAGATAGGAAACGGCGAAATCTATGATAATGCCGAATATCAGGACAATCTCGAGAGCCAGTTCCTGTATGATGTCCTGGAACGGGAAGCGGTGCCTCTTTTTTACAAGAGAAATGGAGCCCATCTCCCCTATAAGTGGGTGACGATGATGAAAAACTCTATTGCCATGGCCGGCAAGCAATTCAGTTCGCATCGCATGCTAAAGGACTACACCCGAAAATTCTATATACCTGCCATAAACGCTTCACAAAAACTCTCCGCTGATAATTTTAACGTCGCCCGCTCGACGTCGCACTGGCTCGCCGGAATTAGCGCCAAGTGGGACAGCGTAGGAATTGAAAGCATTGAAACGCCGGGCGTGAGTGACTCTCCGAAAGTAGGCGAGCGAATCCCCATAATTCTCAAAATCAATCTGGGCGATATTAAGCCGGAGGATGTTGCGGTGGAAGTCGCCGCCGGCAATCTGAATTCGCTGGAGCAGATGAATAACTATGAAACGGTACCGGCGGTCAAGTCGGAGGATACCACTCCCCTGGCTCCCGGGCAGTATCTGTACCGGACGGAAGTGACTTGCAAGAATTCGGGGCGGTTCGGAATCGCGGCCCGTATCATGCCCAGCAACCCCCTTCTGGTGCATAACCGTCTACCCAAACTGATAAAATGGTGGTAACCTGACCGGCAGATTCCTTGCCGACAAAGCCCCAAAATCTTCAATATATCACGGCCGGGCTGCAACAAGTTGCCGCCCGGTTTCGTTTTATATCAATTAGAATAATAACTTAAGGAGTCCTGGATGCGTTTCTTTTACGTTGCGCTGGTTCTCACTTTAATAGCGGTCCCCGCTTTTGCGGGCGACGATTGGCATATCTCCACTCTGGATAACGGCTTGAAAGTGATGATTCGCGAGTATCATCAGGTGCCACAGGTCAATATCTCCACGACCGTCAAAGTCGGCGCCAAAAACGAAACCGCCTTTTTTGACGGCGCTACCCATCTGCTGGAACATCTGATTCTCTTCCGCGGAACCGAGAAAATGAGCGGCGAGGAAGTCGGCGAAGCGATGAAAAAACATGGGGCTTATTTTAACGGCTATACCTCGCAGGATTGGACCGATTTCGTGATATCGCTGCCCCGCGAGCACCTGGAATTCGCGCTGTCGATTCATTCTGACATGCTTTTCCGCTCGAATTTTAGTTCTGAGGCGATGGATGAAGAAAGGCAGGCCGTGCTGGAAGAAATTAATATAAGCGAAGACCGTCCTCAATCGAAAGTCTATCGGACGATGCTGGGACAGCTTTTCAAAGGGCATCCTTATGAGAAAAATGTCCTCGGCACTAAGGAAAGAGTTAGCAACGTGCCGCGCGATTCCGTGTACGCCTATTACAAAAGATATTATGCCCCTAACAATATGACTATGGTCATTGTCGGGGACCTGCGCGCCGATTCCGCTCTTCAGCTGGTGAAGAAATACTTCGGCTCCATTCCACGGGGTGAACTGCCCGTCGACCAATATCGACCGCCGCAGCCGTTGGCGGAGATTTCCCGTCTGGAAATCAAGAAAGACGTAAACCAGGCTTATCTCCAGATCGGGATGGTGGGCCCCAAGTCGGACAGCCCTGACCAGTATGCAGTTGACTTGATGGCTACTATCCTGGGAAGCGGCGAAACCAGCCGTTTATGGAAACGACTTAAAGATGAACTTGGAATTGTATATTCTACATCATTTGAATTTTACACCTCCAAGTATGAAGGTCCGGTTATGGCATCGGCTGTTCTCGAGCCGAAAAATCTTGCCCTTGCCGAGGAAAAAATCCGCGAGATTCTGGTGGCGGCAAAAACCGACGGCTTCACGGAAGAGGAACTCCGCAAAGCCAAAAACAACATCAAGACGCGTTATTATATTAATCATGAACGGGGGTTGGATATGGCCGACAGCTATGCCCAGTACGACTCTTTCATCGGGTACAGGTTTATTCAAAACTATCCGGAGATGATTGAGAAAACCACGCTCGCTGAGGTTAATGCGGCGGCCAAGCGCTATCTTAATACGGACTACTACACTGTAACCACGGTGGTGCCGCAATGAGAAGTAAAATAATAAGAAGTGTGCTGTTATTTGCTTTCGTGCTAATATCTCTTCCCACTTTTGCGACGGAAGTAAAATTCATGAGTGACGGGGATAGTTTCAGTCGGGCCGTGCTGCCCAATGGAATTAAACTGCTGTACAATCATGACAATTCCACCTCCCTCACTGGAATTCGGATACTGATAGGCGGAGGTATATTGACAGAGAATGAAGAGAACAACGGCATTACAAATATGATGACTAAACTCCTCTTGAAAGGGGATGAGAGGATGAATGCCGACCAGATCGCGGCCCGGTTGGAGTTCCTGGGTGCCCAGGTTTCTGCCGATTGCTTTCGCGATTACTCTGCCATATCGATTGTCGCGCTCTCGGAAAATTTTGCCGATCTAATGGAAATTATCCTTCGCTCTCTGAAGACGCCACAATTTCCCGAAGAAGAACTCAAGAAACTGAAGATTGAAGTGGAGGGCCTTATCAAGGCTGAAATCGACAATCAGACGCAAGCCTCCAGCAATCTCTTCTGGAAAACGGCATACGGCGGCAGCGGCTATGGCCTTTCCATACTCGGCACATTGCCGGTAATAAACGCCCTGACTGTTGCGGATATCCAGGCTCATTATCGGAAGCTGATTGGCGGTGATAATATTATTGTCGCCGTATCGACCGACCTGCCTCCGGACCAAATCAGTGCCATTCTTGCGCCTTTGAACCAAATACCGGCAAAATCCTCCGCCTTTAATCCACCGAAATCTAATCCGCCATCGTCACAGGAAGGATTTCTGCCCTTTGACCGCAATCAGTCGTTCATCTTTATGGGGTATCCTCTCCCCTATCCGTCTCAGAGAGAATTTGCGATAATTGGAATCCTCAATGAAATCATGGGCGCCAATGTCGGCTCCCGGCTATGGTACCTGCGTCAGAAAGAACAGCTGGCTTATTCGGTCTATACCCAGGCGATATACAGCAAATTCGGGGCGGTCTTTCGCGCCGCTATCGGCACCGATACTTCAAAAGTGCAGACCGCCCTGGCATCGCTTAAACGCGAACTGGCATTGCTTCACAAAGAAGGAATTACTGAATCGGAGCTGGCTGATGCGCGGGTCAACCTGAAAAATCGGTTGATTTATCAAATCGACAGAAAAGGGGTGCGCGCCAATTATATGGCTCTATATGAATATCTTGGGTACGGATATCGCCTGCCGGCAGAATTACTCCGGGAAGCCGAGAATATCACTCTCGCAGAAGTAAACGAATATATTAGCGCTCATTTGGCGCCGGATGGCGCATATCTGTCGATTGTCGGCAAGAAATGATTGACGATGTTTAGCGCTATGGCGCGAAAATTGTAGATTCTATCCCTTGACATTCTTCTGTCAAGGGATAATATTTTGGGTTTCGGAATTCATGAACTTGTGAATGATGGCGTGGAAGCCCATAGGAATTCTATCGAAATGTTCGCTGCGCTGAAGTCATAACTTTCATTTAGAATCATATCAGGAGGAGAATGATGAAATCACTTATGCGCCGGGCGATTGTCCCTTTGTTCCTGCTTCTAATGGCTGCGGGAACCGCATCCGCTTTCGATTTTTCGGACATTGAGAGCCGGGTGGTGGAGTTTCGTCTCAATAATGGATTGAAAGTGCTGGTATTGCCCAGGGAGGAAGCGCCGGTGGCGTCTTTTGTCACCATGGTAAATGTGGGCGGCGCCGATGACCCAAAAGGGAGCACCGGCATTGCGCATCTCTTTGAGCATATGGCTTTTAAGGGCACCAAAGAAATCGGCACCAGCAACTTAAGCAATGAGTTGAAATGGATGGCCGAGGAAGACAGAATCTTCAAACAGATTTTTGAAGAAAAGGCCAAGGGAGCCGCCGCCGACACGTCACTTCTGGCAAAACTCGAAGAAGAGTTGCAGAAAGCCAGCGATTCCGCCGGTCAGTATGTCGTGCCTAATGAATATGGTCAAATAGTGGAGCGTGAGGGCGGAGTCGGCTTAAACGCATTCACCAGTTATGATGTAACCGCTTACCATATGAGTTTTCCGGCAAACCGTTTGGAACTCTGGATGGCGATGGAAGCTGACCGTTTCACCAATCCGGTTTTGAGGGAAGTCTATAAAGAGAAACATGTGATTGCGGAAGAGCGCCGGATGCGCACTGAATCCTCTCCGCAAGGGAAACTGGTCGAGGAATTTATCAGCGCCGCTTATAAAGCCCATCCTTATCATAACTCGCTGGTCGGTCATATGTCCGATATCATGAACTACAATCGGATGGACGCCCTTCAGTTCTTCAAAAGATACTATGTGCCGTCAAATATGGTCGTAGTCATTGTCGGCGATGTCCAGCCTGAGAATGCTCGTCAGCTTGCCGAAAAGTATCTTGGCAAAATTCCGGCCGGCCCGAAACCGGCGCCGATTTTGACGGAAGAACCGCCGCAGATATCGGAAAGAAGAATCACCGTGAGAGACAAAGCGCAGCCGGTATATCTCTGTGGTTTCCCTATTCCCCATTCCACCCATCCCGACCTGCCGGCGCTGGAAGCCCTGGCTGACTATCTGGGTCAAGGACGCACCTCCCAGCTGTATAAGAGCCTGGTCAAAGAGAAGAGACTGGCAATACAGGCGGTTGCCTTCGCCGGCTTCCCGGGCGTCAAATACCCCTCGTTGTTTGGAATCTACGCCATGCCGGCGAAAGACAAGACCAACGCCGAAAATGAACAGGAGATTCTTGCGATTATAGAAAAGGTTAAGAGCGAGTTAATACCGGCAGAAGAGGTAGAAAAAATTAAAGCTCGCGCCAAAGCCAATTTGATAAACAGCATGACCGGCAATGAAGATCTGGCGATGGCCCTGGCGACGTATGAGATTGTCAATGGCGGGTGGCGGAAATTATTCAATGCCATGGAAAAGGTCGAATCCTTAACCCCGGAAGATATCAAACGAGTGGCTAATCAGTACCTGGATGCCAGCCGCCGGACCGTTGGCATGCTCGAGCCGGAAGAAAGCAATTAAGAGGGAGTAAGCAAAATGAACTGGAGATTTCTTACAATCATCGTTATGACGGTTGTCCTCGTTGCTTCGGCTCTAAACTCATTCGGAGCGCAAAGGACTATCGACAAAATCAAATTCCCGCCTCTCAATGAGGCGAAGATGCCGGCTATCGAGAAAGTGGTTCTGGATAATGGTATGACCGTTTATCTGCTGGAGGATAAGGAGCTTCCTCTCGTCAATGCCCGGGTCAGACTGGCTGCCGGTGAATATCTAAGCCCCGCGGATAAGATTGGCTTGGCGAATATTATGGGCGAAGTGATGCGAACCGGCGGCACCGAAAAGATGACCGGCGATGAGATTGACGCCGCCCTGGAGGCAATCGGGGCATCCATCGAGGTCAATATCGGCAGCACCAGCGGTTCGGCAAGTATGAATATACTCTCCGATTATACTGATACCGGACTGCAACTTCTGTCCGACATTCTCCGCCGTCCCGTCTTTACCCAGGATAAGATTGACTTGAAGAAAACGGCGGTCAGAACCGGCATTGCGCGCCGCAACGATGAACCCCTCGATATCTGCCTGAGGGAATTCCGCAAAATAATCTATGGCAAAGATTCGCCTTATGCCCGCCATACTGAATATCTCACCGTGGATAATGTCGGGCGCGATGACCTGGTGGCTTTTCATAAAAAGTATATTACTCCTGAAAATGCCATGCTGGCAATCTGGGGCGATTTTGATAAAAATGAAATGCTGGCGAAAGTTAAGCAATATTTTGGAGATTGGCCCCAGGGTGAAGGGAAAGTGCCGAAACTTCCCGATGTCAAATATGACTTCAAGCCCGGAATACATTTTGTAAATAAAGACAATGTCACCCAGTCATATATATTGCTGGGCCATATTGGCGGTTACACCGCTGACCCTGACTATTTTGCGCTGCTGGTCATGAACAATGTCCTGAATAGCTCCTTTGGGGGACGGCTGTTCAACAATGTCCGCAGCAAACAGGGTCTGGCTTATTCGGTAGGCGGAGCCTATACTTCCAATATCGTTTACCCGGGGGTCTATTACAGTTACTGCTTCACCAAGTCAGAATCGACCGTCAAAGCGACCCGCAGTGTGATAGATGAGATCAGGAGAATCCAGACGGAGCTGCCGACCCCGGAAGAGATGCGGATGGCGAAAGACGGATATCTCAACTCGTTCGTGTTCAATTTTGAAGATAAAGGGGATATCATTAATCGAATGATGGAATATGACTACTTCGAATTCCCCAACGACTTCCTCTTCAAAGTGAAAGCAAATGTGGAGAAAGTGACGCCGCAGGATGTTCAGGCGGTGGCAAAGAAGTGGCTGCGGCCTGATGCCCTGCAGATTGTCATTGTCGGAAAAGGCGCGGAATTTGATGAGCCTTTAGCCGCTTTTGGAGCGGTTGACACTATAGATGCAACCATTCCGACCGGGGAGAAGAAGGCTGCCGCGGCA
>JBFMEF010000035.1 GCA_040753495.1 Candidatus Zixiibacteriota bacterium | reverse complement strand
TCCGGAAGCCCGGCTTTTCATTTCCCGCGCCATTTGCTTACTTTCTGCTACTTCGGAATTTACCGGCACAATATGCCTTCCTTTATGCCTTAAGTAAAGAAACCAATTAAGCAGGCAGATTCGTTAACAAATAGCCAATAATATCACACGACCGTAAAGCCGTTCCTTATATTGAAGATTCTGAACCTGCCATTTAAACAAAATATCGGCAAAAAAGTGCCAAAAAATTACGACGAACTTAGTCCATTATTGCCTACCATAACTGCCTAACTTATTATATTACAATTGTTTATTATGCGGCAAAAATACGATTTGTAGAATAGTTCCACGATTATAGAGATAAAAAGTCCCTATTCATCTTCCCGGTCTTATTCCCTCGCCAAAATTAAACCGCCACGACCCTTCTTGGTCCTGGCGGTTGGTTGAATCAGCGACTCAGGCTTATTTCCGAGCGGCGCTTATTTTAACCGGGACTCCTTTTGTGATACTGTCAAAAACCGGCGAAAAGGTTGGACCAAGCTTCGCGATATCTTGAAGTTGCTCGTCGGAGGCGTCAGCCTTGATCTTGAAGCGCATCCGAATTTCCTGATAACCGCGTCTTACATCCTCACGCAGACCCAGGAACCCATGAAGGTCAATATCGCCCTCGACCTCCGATTCGACTTCTTCAATCTCAATTCCACGCGCCGCGGCATGATAGACCATCGAAGTGGTTACGCAGGCGCTCAGGGCATGAAGTAAGTACTCCACCGGATTGGCTCCCCGGTCTTCACCAAGCAGAATGGCCGGCTCATCGGCATCAAAGACAAAAGGGGTCACATGGTCAATATCTTCCATGGCTCCATGGAAATTCTTGATGGTAGAGCGATTCCATCCACCTCCAAGCCACTTATTGGCATTCCGAAAATGGAACCGGGCGATGCCGGGAGTCGCCTTAATGGCGTCGATTGTCTCGACGAGTCTGTCAACGTTAACGCCATTGACGATTTTCTGAGTGGTTTCCGTTGTTTTCATTTTATACCTCCTGTTTAAGTTAGTTTCTAATCTGGCTTGACCAGTCATGGAACTGACTTAGCAGGAGACATGCCAATTGACAATCGTCCGCCTAAGCGCTTGTCTAAATTGGAATTGCAGTGTATCGAGGGAGCGACGGTTGCTGGCGAGATTTCGTTGAAAACGAAAATTCGTAACAAGATATGACGATATTTCGTTATTGCTCGAGATATTATCTTAAACCATGGGGGCGAGTTATTCCCAGGGCTTTCATGCGGGAACTCAAGGTGGTGGGAGGAATTCCCAGGATTCTTGCGGCGCCGTCATTTCCGGCGACTTTCCAGGATGCCCGCTCCAGAGCGGCAATGATGTTTTTTCGCTCCAGTTCCTTCAATTCATTTACCGACCTGACAACTTTGTCGCTCCTCGATTCTGATTTATTGGAGAGAGAATCGCTGAGTGTTTCCGGCACAGGAATCAGGGATGCCAGTCGCAACTCGCCGTTACGCGACATTATTACCGCCCGCTCAATCACATTTTGAAGTTCCCGCACATTGCCGGGCCAATTATAATCCATCAGATATCGATAACATTCCGGCGTCAGAGGCGCCATGGTTCTTCCCAGTTCCCGAGCGTATTTTTCCAGAAAGAATTCCGCCAGGAGTATGATATCTTCCCCTCTTTCCCGTAAAGGCGGCACCGTGATGGGAAAGACGTCCAGCCGGTAATAAAGGTCTTCACGGAACTTCCCCTGCGCGACATCTTTTTTCAGGTCGCGATTGGTCGCCGCAATCACCCGGACATCAACTTTGACGGTGCGGGAGCCGCCCACCGGCTCAAACTCCCCTTCCTGCAGTACGCGCAGCAATTTTGCCTGCGTATCCAGCGGCAGCTCTCCAACTTCATCGAGGAAGATTGTCCCCCGATCCGCCAGTTGGAAACGTCCCTCCCTCTTATTTATAGCACCGGTGAAAGCCCCTTTTTCATGGCCAAAAAATTCGCTTTCGATTAATGATGAGGGAATAGCGGCGCAATTGACCCGAATCATCGGAGACGCTGAGCGCTTGCTGGCTTCATGAATGATTCGGGCGATTAATTCCTTTCCGGTCCCGGTTTCGCCGCAAATCAGCGCGGTCGAATCGGTCGGCGCCACCTGCGCCACGGCGGTCATGACCTGATGCATCTTCTCAGATCGATACAGTACCGGTCCCTGCTTCTGAATCTTCTCCAATTCCTCTTTGAGATATTCCGCTTCATGAGCCAGCGTATCAATCTTTCTCTCTGCAATTAACTGCTCCCGGATGTCGCGAAGAATGATGGAAAAATAACTCTCCCCTTTGACTTTGAAATGAGAAAGGCTGGCTTCCACCGGAACCGATTCGCCTTTGAGATTTTGAAGAATCAGCCCCCCGGGAATCCAGAGGTAAGGGCGTCCGCTTTTGTTTTGGCGCAGTTCGACGGTCAGGCGGCTCAGCTTGGAGCCGCTCTCTTTTGGCATCCAATCCGCTATTTGGCGACCGCAAAGCGCCTCGGCCCCGGCTCCCAGAATCTTGACCGCCGAGCGATTGACGCGGTTTATGATTAAATCTTTATTGAGCTCTATGATTGCATCCATGGCGCTGTCAATCAGAAGCGCAATTTTCTCTTCCCTTTCCACAATTGACCTTTCCGCCCGGATGCGGCAGAGTTCGGCTCCGGCTCGAGCCGCAAAAATCCTAAAGACCGCCTCGGCGGAAGGCCTCTGGGGCATTGGCTTATTATCCAGTATAGCCAGATGTCCCATAACGGCGCCATCGGGGTCGGTCAGCGGAACCCCCATATAGCTTACCGCATTCATTGATTTCAGGTCCGGGTCATGGGGATACAGCTCCACAACATTCTCGGAATAATGCACCAGACATTTCTTCTCGACTACCGGCTCGCAGGGGGTGCCGGAAATATCATACTCATAATGCTCCACAAAATTATCGTCCAGCCACAAGGCAAGCGCCCGCAGCCTTCGACAATCCCGCAGGTATTCTGTCACCCAGGCGCCGTGAACATCAAGCGCTTCAGCGAGATTCTTTACCAACGAGCGGAAAAAATCAATCCCGACCTTTGAGGATGTCCCCTCCATTATCTTTATGATGGTTTGGTCGCTATTCATCCCATGACCATTCAATCATCTAAGTGAGCCCGGTTCCGAATTTGCGCCGAAAGGAATCGCTCTATCATCCGGTTGACCCAGTCGGGATGGGTCATCGGCGCCATATGCCCCAGGTTGAGAAGTCCCCGCACCTCGGCTTGCGGAAGCGTCTTCCCCAGAAGCCAGGTGATTTTCTGGGTTGATGCCGGGGAATCAAGACCGTACAGAAGCAGAGTCGGTTTGCTGAAACCGGCGATATCATACAACGACTGCGGGCTGTAAATGGCGGCGTCAAAGTCACTCGGCACCTTGGTCATTCTCTCGGCGATCGCTCTCTTTTGCCAATCCGGAAGTCCGCCCCAGTTTTCGCCGCCGGTCCAGTAGTTGACAAACTTTTCCGCCGCCCGTATGGGGTCATCCTTTTCGATATTTTTCCTTACCCGGGTCTGAACGTCCCAAATCTCGCGGGCTTCCGTCGAACAGGGGGCTTCACCATAAAGCAGTTGAAAGAGCACCGGCTCATATACCACCAGACTGGCTACTTTGTCCGAATGAAGAAGCGCATACGCCATCGCCACGGCGCCGCCGTAGGAATGTCCCACCAGATGCGCCGGTTCATCATACGGCGCCAGCGCCGGTTCTATTAAAGCGACCTCATCATTCAGAGTCAGCATTCTTTCTTCTTTCCAATGAGGCGACTTGCCATAACCGTAGAGGTCCACGGCTATTACAGTGAAGCGATCGCTCAGTCGCTCCGCCAGAGAATTCCACTGCTTGGAGGAACTGGTACTGCTGTGCAGACAGAGCACCGGCGGTCCCGAACCGACGGCTTGAAAATGGAAATTTCCTTCTGACATCGTCATTTTTCTCATAATCTTAGTTCCCGGGCGCGACAACAGTTTCAATCGCAATGGTGCTTTCCCCTCGGAGCAATAGCCAATATCCGGGATTTTTGTGAAGACTTTACGATGAAGGGGGCTGATTTATTAGTGTGAAACGAGCCTCTGGTTCATTTGGCGACGACTCTGCCGGGACGTTGCGCTTGATACAGATACTGATAGATTTCTCTGGCAACAGCTGTCATTTCTCTTATAAATTCGCTGTCAAGCGGACGTCTTTTGCCGACTTTTTTCAGGCTGGAAACGTCAAAATAGGACAGAGTCAATAGATTACGGTCAGCCGAGAGCATCAGGCGACGGTCGGAACTCTCCAGCCAGCGAAGCAGCGGCTCATCAAAGACTTTTTTTATTTCATCCGGTTGATTTCCAAAGAGGTAATACCTGGCCTCAAATTCCGGTGATAGTTTTAACCTGATTGACGGCAATTGGCGACTGATGATTTTCTCGCTGAGAAGATTGAGAAATCGGCCCAGTTTGCCGCCGAGCGGTATCTTGGGTGACAGAATGAATCGGGGCAGAATCAGCTGCGAGGAGCGGATAACCATGGTTCGATTATTTGACTCTGAGGGCTCCGGGTCAAAAAGATAGAGTTCCATTCCACCGGTACTGTAACGAAACGCTTTGCCGATATGGCGGCGATGACGGGAGCGCCTGGTATCGGACGCCCAGGGACCATTGAGAGCCGTTATTATTTCGTCATCAACCTGGGGAACCTCGAAGAATCCGCATTCCATAAAGGTGCGCGCCACAGTTTCCTGGTATCGGCGATAGGAGCGAACAGAATAGATGACGGCCGCGATAATCAGAGCCGCCATAAGAAAAACCAGATATGCCGGATTCAATGTAACCGACCTGCCTCTTCACAGAATGATACTATAATCCTGATTATCGGCAGGGAGGGAAATAGTCTTAAGCAGACGGCGCCGGTAGACACTCCCGGCAAGGTGCGCTCAGTAAAAAAGAACGAATACTTTACTCCGACTGCAGGGGGCTTCCCAGCCGCGCCTTCATCCAGGCGACCGTTGCCGGCGAACCTGTAAGATTCAGCCACCAATCCGGGGTCGGATTCTCAAAGAAGACATCGTAGCGGAGTGTCACCACTTTTTCAATATCGTTGAATTCCCGCGGCGCCCCGAACATCTGCTTGAAGAACAGGGGATAATTATAGGAGTCGGGAAGTTGATACATTTCATCTTTGGACAGGGTGGTCAGAAAAGCGCCGGCGAGCGCCGCCTGATGAAGAAAAATATTAGTTTTGGGGTCCAACCGCGCCTGCTGCTTAATCATCGAATCCTGGTACAGGGTTTCAAACGCCTTCTTCCATTGCCGCAGCAGACCGGCATCGGTTCTGACAACGAGAATTCCGGCATTAATATAGGGGCGGATTATCTCGTCGCTTGCCGCCGTCTTCATTGGAAAAATCGATGAGTCCGGTATCTTCAGCAGGTGATAGACCCGCGACCAGAACTGGTCGGGCGGTTCCGCGTAAAGAGAGCCGATATTCCGGTGCATGACCGGCCTCCAGCCGACTTTTATCAGTTTGCCGGAAATATCAAATTCCGCCGGTTCTTGCAGAATGATGGTGTCTTCATCAAGCCAGACCAGAATCTGATTATCATCATCCAGCTCTTCCTCACATTGGGCAGCGGCGTACACTTTACGGGCATAGAAGTACCGGAGCGCCTCGGGAGGGGCGCTGATCTGTCGTCTTGTTACTCCCATCTTCTCCAAACGGGCGACCAGGGAGCTGTCACTTGCCATAAGTTCCGGGGGGAAGTAAATGCTCATCGGGGCATTGGAAAAGCGCCCCCCGAATTCCCGCAGACTCTCACACAGCACCAAAGCATGTCGCAATTGGGTTGCGTTCTGCGCAAAGGTGGCGAAAACGATGCGCGGTCGATTGCTTTCCATCACCGGGCTTTCTCCCTGAATCTCATTATCTGCGGCAAAATTCAGTGATGTTGATAAAATTAGCCATATTGAAAGCGATAGAGTTCTCATCATAAGCAACCTCCCTCCCAATTCCCGGACCATCAATAATTCGCAACATTGTTCTCATCGCTGCTTGATTTCTCGATATCTCCTCTCGGCATAAAAATAGACAAAACGGGAGATAATCATTATCAATAATTATTACGGATTCAGGCCGGGATGGTTTCGACCGTATGGGTTACCTATGAGACAATTCGAGGGTAGCCTGATTAGAATCCGGTTGATATCTGGAGGGCGTAGAGATTGGAATCGAAATAATCGTTGATATCGAATCGATTGAGCTGCGTCACCAGTTTAACTGTAACATTTCGACTCGGTTTGTACCCGATACCGAACTCGTATCGTTTGAGGGGATAATCCCATTTCTCTTTGCCGCCGTCGCCGATATCGATTTCCGATGGCTCGAAGAAATCAAAGCGAGCGGCGCCGTACCAGCCGGGTGCGAATTTGTATTTGGCTTCCAGATAACCGGCGACCACTTTCAGGTCGGGGAGATACGGGTACTCCCATAGCGCGTAAAAGGTTTCGGAGTATATTTCCAGCATCCGATGGGCGAAATAAAGGTCATACCCGGCGCCGGCATTAATATAATCGGTGAATGACCGTCCGGGCGGTAGGATATCGTCAAACTGCTGGTCTGACAGATAAGGACCGAAGAAGGCGGAGCCGCCGAGCACCAGACCCGGGGAAAAATTGTATGCCAGGCGCATGGTGAACTGGGGCACCTCTTTTTTCTGCTCCACGCTGGTCAGCGAAACCGCTCCGGCAAGGATGCCAAAGGAATAATCGAATTTCTTAATTGAGCCATACAGTTCCAGCCCGGTGTTCCAGCAGGCATCATAAATTACGGGAAGCCCCGTGTTGTACCGTTTGCCTTTCTCCTCCAGAAACTCGTCGACATTGCGGACTGGTTCATCCCGCCCCGGTACGATATTGGAATGATGATTGTACAACAGGGGAGTGCCGATAAGCGGGTTCTTGTCGCTGTAAGTGCGCGCGGCATAGCTGCCAACCGTGGCCGGAATGTACCCAATATTCAGATTGAGGTTCTTCTCCAGCAACCGCTCCACCCTCAGGTAGGCGCCATACGGCACTATCGATGACTGGTCGGTGAGCAACTGCACGAACAGGTCGCTGTTTTCAGACAGAGGGGCATCGAAGAAAAGGCGGGTTCTGACAGTATGAAAATTGCTGTGATTCTTGAAAGTGAGATTGACTATGTCCGGCTCCTCGGCATTGCGAAAAACAATATCCAGAAGCCCGCTGACCTGAACCTGCGCCGCTGCTGTCGAAAATGAGATAAGAAATGACATTAGTGCTATTGAGATCTGCCTGGCTTTCATGACGGTATCTCCTCACGAATAATTCAACACCTGGGACGAGAGGGCGGTCATTTTCAGGGGGAGCTCGATTTTGAAGACGGTCCCTTTTCCCGTTTCCGACTCAACCTGAATAGTCGCCCCATGGTCTTCCACAATTTTTCTGGCAATCGCCAGCCCCAGCCCGGTGCCCCCTTCTTTCCCTTTCGTTACAAAGGGGTCGAAGATGGTGGGAAGGATTTCCGGGGCGATGCCGGGTCCGTTATCAGAAATAAATATGGATACTCCCCGATCGGTCAATGACCAGCGAAGGCGCAGTTCATCGCCGGGAGTTAATGCCTCGCGGGCGTTATTGATAATGTTGTCAATCACCCGCTGAAAGCGGGTCGGGTCGATGCTGACGGCGATATTATCTGGTCCGGCGGCGGCAATATGAAGACCGGCGCGCCGGAAAGCATCTTCGTGGAAGGCTATTATCTCTTGGAAGTAACCGGCGAGATTAACGGTCTTAATTTCAAGATTGCTTCTCCCCCGGCTGTATTCCAGTATATCCCGGGTCAGGTCTGCCATTCGATTGACCTGGGCGTTAATGGTGGTGCAGGCCCGTTTCAGCTTCTCATCATCAGCATACCGCTCTGCCGTTAACTCTGCTGTCCCTTTTATTATGGTCATGGGATTTTTGAAATCATGAATGATGCCGGTGGCGAAATTCCCGATGGTCGCCAGTCGTTCCGCCTGCAGACGATTCCGGTGCGCCTCTTCCAGTTCCTTGCGGCTGCGCACTATCTGGGCGCGCATTTTCTCAAACTCCGCGGTCAGATATCCCAGCTCATCCTGCGATTGCGGGGTCAGCGTAAAATCGAATTTGTCTCCGGCGATTTTCTCGGCGGCGGCGACCAGATATTCAATCTGACGTCCGATACGCCTCGAAGCGAAGAGATATATCGCGGCGACGGCCATAACCCCCCCGACAATGGAAAGTACCATAAGCGCCAGGATAACTTTCTTTCGAACCGGGCTGATATGCTCATCGATTGAGCCCGCAAAAATAATCTCGGCGGGAAGATACTCGGAAGGCACCCGGTAAAGCACCACCTCTTCGCCTTCAACTTCTGTTTCATACAGTTTTGAGATGCCCCGATTCCGTTCCGTGAGAAGTTCTGGCTGACGCAGCAGAATGTCCGCCAGACGGGAGACGCTGTGACCTATAATCTGGTTCTGTTCCTGGATGAAGAGGTCGAATCCGGTCAGCCGCTGGAGCTCTTCAGCCATCAGACTTGAGGCCGGCGATGCCGCCGCCAGCCAGCCCATATGATGGGCGGTA
>JBFMEF010000034.1 GCA_040753495.1 Candidatus Zixiibacteriota bacterium | reverse complement strand
GATTCAGGAGTGAAAATGGGGCACTGGAACCGCCTTTCCCTCAAGGAGTTCGAGCGATTAGCCCAGGAGGAAGGTTTGTTTGTCCTGGGGACTGCCTGGACTAATGAAGAAAGAGCGGCAGGTCACAATTTTGCGCCGCAAGAGCCAGTGATGAATCTGCTTTGCAGATGTCAGCGTAAAATCAGGCCCTGCCGCAACAAGGAAGAGTGGCGTCAGTTCTCACCCCGACAGGAATCGGGATTAGGAACTGACGCAACGACATGAGAGTTCCGTCAGGAGGTCCCGCTTGAAGCGGGACTGACGGCGCGGGAAAAGTAGGGGTCGACCCGTGTGTCGACCCGAAATCATCCCCCGTATCGGAGGGGGGGATGATTTCAGCAATGGGCGAACGCATGGGTTCGCCACTACGGAAGAATGTCAAAACCCCCACTCGCGCCACGCGGTTCAGACGAGGCTTTGGGGGGATATTGAGTTACTCGGCGGTGAATTGGAGAGGGGCGTCAGGTCACACCCCCGACAGGAGTCGGGGGCAAGACCTGACGCAACTTTAAAAGTGATTT
Organism: Candidatus Zixiibacteriota bacterium; assembly: GCA_040753495.1. Taxonomy (NCBI): domain Bacteria; kingdom Pseudomonadati; phylum Candidatus Zixiibacteriota; species Candidatus Zixiibacteriota bacterium. The sequence continues at coordinate 28,740 of JBFMEF010000034.1, read as the reverse complement.
ACCAGCAGATGTGGACACCTGCCAGGCACGAATAAGATGATATTACTTGTTCGCGGTAAGAGTAAGAATCTACTGGACCGACTTTATCAGTTCGCGGGCGATGACCAGCCGTTGGATTTCGGAAGTCCCCTCCCCTATCTCGCAGAGTTTGACATCCCGCCAGATACGCTCGGCCGGATATTTTCCGGTATAGTAACCAATTCCGCCGAGAATCTGAATCGCCTTTGACGCGACCCGGGTGCCGACTTCACCGGCATACAGTTTCGCCATGGCGGAATCGCGGGTATGCTGCAGGCCGGCGTCTTTCTTGGCGGCGGCGCCATATATCAAATAGCGGGCGGCTTCAATCTCGGTCGCCATATCGGCCAGCATCCATTGAACTGCCTGGAATTCGGCAATCGATTGCCCGAACTGCTTGCGTTCCACAGCATATTTCAAAGCGCAGTCGAGCGCTCCCTGCGCCAATCCTAACGCCATGGCGGCGATAGAGATTCTTCCGCCGTCAAGCGTAATCATGAACTGTTTGAATCCTTCGCCCAGTTTTCCCAGCTGGTTCTCTTTGGGAATCTTAAGGTCGGTGAAATGAAGGAAGGCGGTATCGGAGCCGCGCAAACCCATTTTATTCTCTTTCTTGCCGACATCATAGCCCTGCCAGTGCCGCTCCAGGATAAATGACGAAATTGCTTTGACCCCCGGTTCATCGGAGGTGCGAGCGGTGGCTATGGAGGCAAATGCATGCGAGGCGGAAGTAATGAAGCACTTGGTGCCATTCATAATCCAATGGTCGCCTTTGAGGACGGCGGTGGTCTTGGTGGCGCCGGCATCGGAGCCGGCCTCAGGCTCTGTCAGACCGAAGGCGATAATCTCACCGGCGGCTCCACGGGGAAGATATTTTTTGCGCTGCTCATCGGTTCCAAAGCGATAGATGGGGTACATCCCGAGCGAATTATGCGCCGCGATAGTGATACCGGTGGAGCCGCAGACGCGGGACAGTTCTTCCACGGCGATAGAGTAACAGATGGTATCGACCGGTTTGCCGCCGTATTCTTCCGGCACGACCATGCCGAAGAGCCCGATTTCAGCCATCGGTTTTATATGACGGCTGATGAATTCCTGTTTATCATCGAGTTCGGCCGCGTAAGGGGCGATCTTTTCCAGGGCGAATGCCCGCATTTTTTCGCGAAATTCATGGTGCTTCTTTTCTAAGAGCATATCACTCCTTCAAGAGGTCCCGAGCGATGGTCATTTTCTGGGCTTCGGTGGTGCCTTCGTATAATTCGCAGACGCGGGCGTCGCGGAAATATCGCTCCACCGGATATTCTTTCATGTAGCCGTAACCGCCGTGAATCTGCACCGCTTCATTGACGACGAAGTTTGCCATCTGACTGCAGAAGAGTTTTGCCATGGAGGCCTCGCGGACGATGTTTTTCCCTTCATCCTTCAGCTGCGCCGCCCGGTACGCCAGAAGCCGCCCGGCATCGAGGTCAGTCGCCATATCGGCCAGTTTGAACTGAATCGCCTGAAAGTTGGCGATCGGCTGCTTGAACTGCTTGCGCTCTTTGGAGTACTTCACGGCTTCTTCCAGAGCGGCGCGGGCGATTCCTATCGACTGAAACGATACGCCGATTCGCCCCGAATTGAGAATGGTCAACGCCATTTTGAAGCCGGCGCCCGGGTCGCCTATCATATTTTCCTTGGGTACTTTCACATCAAGAAATGAAACCTCCCGAGTATCCGAGGCTCTCATACCGCACTTTTTCTCTTTGGCGCCGATAGAAATACCGGGGAATCCTTTTTCCACGGCAAAGCAGGAAATCCCTTTATTTCCCGCGGAGGGGTCGGTAACGGCGAAGACGATAAAGATTCCGGCTTGGCCGCCGTTGGTCACAAAGGTCTTGGTGCCATTAATCAGAAAGTGGTCGCCTTTGTTGACAGCCTGCGTGCTCATTCCGGCCACATCGGTTCCGGCATTCGGCTCGGTGACGCAGTATGAGCCGACCATCCCGGCCGCCATTTTGGGCAGATATTTTTCTTTCAAGGAGTCGGAGCCGAAGCGGTAGATTATCTCGCAGCAGAGAGAGTTCTGGACAGACATTAGAATGCCGACGCCGGCGCAGGCGGCGCAGACCTCCTCCAGCGCGGCGCAAAAACTGACCGTGGTTAATCCCAGTCCGCCGTACTGCTCCGGAAGCATCATCCCCAGATAACCGAGACTGGCCATTTCGTCAATCAATTCCTGCGGGATGCCGTCCTCTTCATCAAATTCCTGGGCATGCGGCAGGAGGCGTTTCTCCGCAAATTCACGGGCGGTCTCTTTTATCATCAGGTCATCTTCACTGAGATGAAAATCCATACCATTCTCCTTTACTTAATCATATACGAAAAAGCCGCGACCGGTCTTGCGCCCCAAGTATCCGGCCTGCACCATTTTCCAGAGAAGCGGACAGGGGCGGTATTTAGAATCGGAAAATCCCTTATAAAGGACTTCCATAATCGCCAGGCAGACATCAAGCCCGATAAAATCAGCCAGAGTCAGGGGACCCATGGGGTGATTCATTCCCAGCTTCATAACGGTGTCGATATCTTCGGCAGATGCTACACCCTCCATCAGGGCATAAATCGCTTCATTTATCATCGGCATCAATATCCGATTGGAGATGAAGCCGGGGAAGTCATTGACCTCCACCGGCGTCTTGCCGAGCTTGAAGGACAACTCTTTTATAACATGAAAGGTCTCATCGCTGGTGGCAATACCGCGAATCAACTCAATCAGCTTCATCATCGGCACCGGATTCATGAAGTGCATGCCGATGACTCGGTCGGCTCTTTTGGAAGCGGCGGCGATCTGGGTAATCGGCAGCGAGGAGGTATTGGATGCCAGAATGGTGTCGGGCGGGCAGATAGCCGCCAGCTGGGTGAAAAGTCTCAGTTTGGCATCAAGGTTCTCGTAAATCGCTTCAATCACCAGTTGCGCCGATTTGACTTCATTGATATCGGTGGTGGTTTTGATTCTTGCGAGCGTTTCGTTTTTTATCGCCTCGGTGATTTTCTCTTTTTTAATCATTCGGTCGAGGTTTCCGGCAATAGTCTTAAGGGCGCGCTGTAATAGTTCCGGCGAGGTATCCACCAGAAGGACGTTATAGCCAGACTGGGCGACGACATGGGCTATCCCGTTGCCCATGGTGCCGCCGCCGACCACAGCAATCTTATTTATATCCTCCAAACGCATAGTCATTTATCTCCCCTTTCAGACCATCTCTATAGCCATTGCCACCGCGTGACCGCCGCCCAGACAGAGAGTTGCCAGGCCGTTTTTCTTACCGCGGTCTTTGAGGGCGTAAATTAACGTAGTCAGTACCCGGGTTCCGGAAGCTCCGATAGGATGTCCCAGCGCAACGGCGCCGCCATGGACATTGACACGGCTCCAATCCCAGCCGAGTTCTTTGCCGTCGGCAAGAGCCTGAACGGAGAAGGCTTCATTGGCTTCAATCAAGTCAAAATGATGCACGTCAACTCCCATCTTTTCGCAGAGTTTCCGGACAGCATGAATCGGGGCAAAGAAGAGCAGTTCCGGTGAGACGCCGGCGGTTGTATATTCAATAACTCTTGCCAGCGGGGTGAGATTGTTCTCTTTAAGGAACTTTTCGGAGACGACCACGGTAGCCGATGAGCCGTCATTGAGGCCCGGGGCATTTCCGGCGGTGACGGTGCCCTCTTTCTCAAAAGCCGGTTTCAGCTTGGCGAGCCCTTCCATGGAAATCTCAGCGCGCGGGCATTCATCTTTCTTGAAAAGGACGGGGTCACCTTTTTTCTGAGGTATCTCAATCGGAAAGATTTCGGCATCAAATTTCCCCTGCTGCTGGGCGGCAATCGCTTTCTTGTGAGAATTATAGGCGAATTCATCCTGCTCCTGACGGGTGATATTTGCCATTCTGCCAGTAAGTTCGGCGGCGCTTCCCATATGCCAGTTTTTGAAAGCGCACCAGAGGCCATCCAGAACCATCGAGTCCTGAAGTTTCTTATCGCCGAATTTAAGGCCTGCTTTGGCGCCGTGGAGAACATAAGGGGTGCCGGACATCGATTCCATCCCGCCGGCTATGATGCAGTCCTGGTCGCCGGCGCGAATCGACTGGGCGGCGAGCATGACCGCTTTCAGTCCGGAGCCGCAGACTTTGTTTATGGTGAAGGTAGCCACCTCGGGCGGCACTCCGCCGCCGATAGCGGCCTGGCGAGCCGGCGCCTGGCCGACGCCCGCTTGAACTACCTGCCCCATGATTACTTCATCAATCCGATGGGGGTCGATATTAGCCCTATTAATAGCTTCCTTTATTGCCAGCGCTCCCAGTTGAGTCGCGGTAAACCCGGATAGTCCGCCCAGGAAGGTCCCGATAGCGGAACGGCAAGCGGAGACGATATAAGCCTCGTTGCGATTACCCATTTATTCCTCCATAAATTGCACAGTTTTTCTATAAAACATCTTAATTTACGGCTCTCCAATCGGTTAAGCAAGTGAAAGTTATCACAAACTGAAAATGTTTTTATTATTTTTTTTGTTGACATTATTGTTGAATTTGGCTTTTATTTGCGCCGATTTAATGAGAAAAGAAGTCCAGAAAAGGATTTCGCATACGGTTTAACAACCTGAAAGGAGGATTTAGATGAAGAAGCAGTTACTTCTGGGTCTGGTCGTTCTCGCTTTCGCGCTGACCGCAACGGCTCAGGAAAACCCTATTGACAAGGGGAGCTGGTTCTTAGGCGGACATGTATTCTTCATGTCGCAGGGTGGGGATCTATACAAGGTTGGGGATGAGTCTCCGACAACCTTTAGCCTTGCCCCGGAATTCGGTTACTTCATTTCTCCCGGGCTCTTCATCGGAGCCATGGTGGACTACACTCAGTTCAAGATTGGTGAATTCAAGAATACCGATATGGGCGTTGGTCCTATTGTCGGTTACTACTTCAATCTGGACAAAGCCAGAACGGACGTCAAGGGCTCGGTCTATCCGTATATCAAGGCCTTCTTCAACTATATGTCAATCAAGGCAGAAGATGGCGTTGATGAAGAAAAATGGACCGGCACCCAGATTGGCGGAATGGCGGGGATTAACTTCCTGCTTTCCGAAGCAGTTGCTCTTGACCTGGGCGTTATGTTCAGCGCTGACAATGCCAAGCCGGAATTCAACGGAGTGGAAGGCGAGTCCTATTCAGGGACCAGCATGCAGATTGGCGCCGGTGTGACTTATTTCATCTGGAAATAAACGCTGATTTGATTAGAAGAGCCGGACTCTGGTCCGGCTTTTTTTTTGCGAGTTTGTTTGGGGAAAAACGAGAATTGGGAGTTATCATAGATAACGATGTTTGAGGCGAGAATCAATTCGGAAGAATTGGTTCTCATGGGCGACCGCAAGGGTCGCCCCGATAATGGCATATCTTCGAGATTCAAGATGATATTGTCGAAACCGTAAAGGTTTCGACCTACAGGACCGGCAGTTCCAGTTCAATAATCGGGATTTCGGTGCCGACCTGCTCGCCATCCTTGAAATTTATCTTCTTGACGGTTCCGGAGGCCGGGGAATTGACCTGATTTTCCATTTTCATCGCTTCCACAATCACCATCGGCTGTTTCGCTTCGACCGTCTCCCCTTCCTTTACCAGCAGTTTGACAATCTTGCCCGGCATCGGGGCGAATATTTTGTCTTTGGCGACGGCGTGCGCCGCCGCTGATGACGCCATATCGCCGTCATCGGAGGGGATTTCCAGTTCAATAAGGAGACCGTCAATATCGATATAGGAGCGATTTCCTTTGACCACGCAGCAGACCATTTTTTTGGCCCCGTTGAGAATCACCTGAAAATTGCCCGGAGCGATTTCGGAGACAAAATAATTGTTCTCCCCGACTGAGACCTCAAATCCGGAAGGGACTGTTTTCAGTTTGGTCTCAACCGTTTCCTCGTTATAAGCAAACTGATTTATCATTTGTTAATCCTCATTCCGAGCTCCCAGGGTCCGATAGTCTGCCAGGGGGAAAGCCCTTCTGCCTGTTTCACGACGGTCGGTCTTGCCTTACTCCCCTGCGCCATTGCCACGGTCGAGACGGCCGCGGCCAGTTCCAGCGCCGGAATGAGGTCGACCGTTCTCTCTGAAAAGTGCTTCTCGATAAAATTGGTGTAAGTGTTTCCAGCTTTGAATTCCGGATGGCTCAGGATATCTATCATGAATTTACGCGAAGTCTTTATTCCCAGAATCTTGTAGTCCTTCAAAGCCTGAATCATCTTGCTGATTGCCAGTTCGCGGGTCGGAGCATAGACAATAAGTTTCGCCAGAATCGGGTCATATTCGACGCCCACCGCAGTTCCCTTTGTTACACCGGAATCGACTCTTATCCCGGGCCCGACCGGCTCCTGATAATATAGAATATCACCGGAGGAGGGCAGGAAATTATTCTCGGCATCTTCAGCATAGATGCGGCACTCGATGGCATGCCCCCGCTGTTTAGCCTCGAGGACGTAATCGGAGATTTTCTCCCCTGCCGCAATCCGAATCTGTTCCACCACCAAATCGACGGAGGTGGTCATTTCGGTTATGGGATGCTCCACCTGGATGCGGGTATTCATTTCAAGGAAATAGAAACTTCCACTCTTATCAAAAAGGAACTCGACGGTTCCGGCATTGCGATAACCGGCGGCAGTGGCAACGCGAACGGCGGCGTTACCCATCTGCACCCGGAGGGCGGGAGTAAGCGCGGTGGAGGGAGTTTCCTCGATGATTTTCTGGTGGCGTCGTTGTACCGAACACTCGCGCTCAAAGAGGTGGATGGTATTGCCATGGTCATCCGCCAGTACCTGGAATTCGATATGGCGGGGATTTTCGATATATTTTTCGAGATAGACGGTATCATCACCAAAGGCGTTTTTGGCTTCCCGCTTCGCCGCTTCTACCGAAGGAGCCAGGTCTTCCCGTCTATGGACAATCCGCATCCCTTTACCGCCCCCGCCGGCGGCGGCTTTTATCAACACCGGATAGCCGGCTTCCTCTGCGGCCGATTCAAACTGAAAGATATTATCGCCGGAGGCTTTCATGCCCGGTATGATAGGGACGCCCGCCGTTGCCATTTTGATGCGGGATTGAACTTTGTTGCCGAGGAGACGCATCGCTTCGGCGGAAGGACCAATAAAGGTCAGCCGGGCTTTCTCGCAGGCAATTGGGAACAGCGGATTTTCCGAGAGGAAACCATAACCGGGATGAATGGCGTCACATTTATGCGCCCGGGCGGTTTCAACGAGCTTCTTGATGTCAAGATACGACTCTCGCGGCGGCGGGGGACCGATTTCGACCGCCTCATCGGCCAGGAGAGTATGCAGGGCATTCTTATCGGCGGTGGAATAGACCGCCACGGTGGGGATATCGAGCAGTTTGCAGGCGCGAATAACCCGGACAGCGATTTCCCCGCGGTTGGCAACTAATATTTTTTTGAATAATTTTTTCGACATTTATTCCTGCACCCATTTTGGTTTACGTTTTTCCAGGAAAGCGTTCATCCCTTCCTGACCTTCCGGAGAAATCCTAAGACGGGCAATCATCTCGGCGGTGAACGGCTTGTATTCCTTCTCGCTCATATGGGGAACAGCCGAGACCAAGCGTTTGGCAACGGCGATTGCCTCCGGTCCCGATGAGCGAATCATGGTCAGCAGTTCCGCGACGGTATCATGCAGTTTATCGTCAGGGACAAAGCGATTGATAAGCCCGATTTGAAACGCCTTCTCGGCGCTCATCCGCTCGCCGGTGATAAAGAATTCGCGCGCTTTTCCCTCGCCGATTTTTTTGACCACATAAGGACCGATGCAAGCCGGCACCAGGCCGATTTTGACTTCGGAGAAAGAGAATTTCGCGGATTCGGCGGCGATGGCGATATCGCAGACGGCGACAAAGCCGACACCGCCGCCAATGGCGGCGCCGTTAATTTCCCCGATTACCGGGCAGCGGAAATGGTAAAGTAGTGCAAACAATTCTGCCAGGGCATTTGATTCTCTAAGATTCTCTTCGAAAGATTGGGTGATGACCCGCTTCATCCAATTGAGGTCGGCGCCGGCGCAAAAGGATTTCCCCTCTCCGGTTAAGACCACGGCTCGAAGCGATTTTTCATTGTCGAGTGCCTGGAACAGGTCGGTCATTTCATAGATGACGGTATCATTGAAGGCGTTGTGAAGATCGGGGCGGCAGAAATTTACAAAGGCTACCTGGTTGGAGATACGACAGCTAATTGTCTGATAACGGCTCGGCTCCATCGCTTACATCCTGAAGACGCCGTATTTCTGGTCGGGAATCGGCTGATTGAGCGACATAGCGATGCCGAGGGCGAGAGCCTCGCGAGTTTCGGTCATACCGACGATGCCGTCATCCCAGAGACGGGCGGTGGAGTAGTATGGGGTCGATTCGCTTTCGTATTTATCAATAATCGGCTGACGGATGGCATCGATTTCCTCTTTGGTCAATTTGGCGCCGTTGCGCTCCAATTGATTGATTTTGACGGTGGCGAGGACATCGGCCGCCTGCTCTCCCCCCATAACGCATATCTTGGCATTGGGCCACATCCAGAGAAGGCGCGGGAAATAACCGCGGCCGCACATGGCATAATTTCCGGCGCCGTAGGAGCCGCCGACCATCACGGTAAATTTCGGCACCTGGGCATTGGCAACGGCATGCACCAGTTTGGCGCCGTCACGGGCGATGCCGCCGGCTTCGTACTGACGTCCCACTATGAAGCCGGTAATATTCTGAAGGAATATTATTGGAATCTTGCGGATTGTGCAAAGTTCAATAAAATGAGCGCCCTTGAGTGATGACTCCGAGAAAAGTACTCCGTTGTTGCCGAGTATTCCGACCGGGAATCCCATAATCCGGGCGAAACCGCAGACCAGGGTGATACCATACAGTTCTTTAAATTCGTGGAATTTGGAGCCATCCACCAGTCGGGCAATGACCTCGCGGATGTCGTACTGCTTGCGGATGTCATTGGGCACCGCGCCGTATAGCTCATCGGGGTCGTAATATGGCTCTTCCGGTTCCGCCATTTCGAGGTCGAATTTTGCGGGGCGATTGAGATTCTCGATGATATTGCGGGCGATGGCAAGGGCATGCTTGTCATCCATGGCGTAATGGTCGGTCACGCCGGAGGTGCGACAATGGACATCGGCGCCGCCCAATTCTTCGGCTGTTACCACTTCACCGGTCGCCGCTTTCACCAGCGGCGGTCCGCCTATGAAGATCGTGCCCTGCTTGCGGACGATGACGGTTTCATCGGACATCGCTGGAAGATACGCCCCGCCGGCGGTGCAGGAACCAAGCACCACGGAAATCTGCGGAATCCCTTTTGCCGACATACGAGCCTGATTGTAGAAAATTCGTCCGAAATGGTCTTTATCGGGGAAAACGCCTGATTGGTACGGTAAATAAATGCCGCCGGAGTCAACCAGATAGACACAGGGAAGATTGTTATCTTCGGCTATCCGTTGCGCGCGACCATGTTTGAGGATGGTGACAGGATAATAGGTTCCGCCTTTGACGGTGGCATCATTGGCGATGACCATCACTTCCCGACCATGCACCACTCCGATGCCGCAGATTATACCGGAACAGGGGGCTTCGTTATCATACATATCGTAGGCGGCGAGAGTGGAAAGTTCGAGGAAGGGGGTATTCTTATCGAAGAGCAGTGCCACCCGGTCGCGGGTGAGAAGTTTCCCCCGCTCCAGATGGACTTTGCGCGCTTTTTCCGGTCCCCCCTCTTTAACCGCCTCGAGGCGCATTTTCAGGACAAGATGCTGCTCTTTGTTTCGTTCATAATTGTCTTTAAAGGCGGCCGAGTTCGTGCTGACCTTTGATTCGATTCTAAACATTTATACCCTGTCCCAGAATTGGTGGGTGAATGGTTAAGCGGGAAGAGAGAATCTTCCCGCTCTGGCAATATACTCTAGTACCACTTGGGTACGAATTTGTATCCGTAACTGAGGACGCCGGCATGGCCATCGGTCTGGATACGGCGGAATTCGATGCGCACTTCCATCCCGACTTTCAAAGAATCGACATCACAATCAGCGACCTGCGCCAGCAGACGGACGCCGTTGGTCAACTCGGCGATTCCTATGGCATAGGGGGCCTGGTCAACAAACTGCGACGGCGCCACGCGAATTACGCTGAAGGTGAGAAGTTTTCCGGTATCGGGCAGAATTACTTTCTCAAATTCTCTGTGACCGCATTCGGAGCAGATAAGGCGGTGCGGGAAAAATATTTTTCCGCACTTTTTGCATTTGCCAGCCTCAAGGCGGTACCGATGGGGGTATTCTCTATGTTCTCTTGCCGGAAACATTATGCCACCTCCAAAATATGCACTAAGGTTGAGCCGCCGGAACCACCCATATTCTGAGCCATACCGATTTTCGGCTGTTTCTTAAGTTGACGTCCGTTTTCGGCGGTGCCGCGGAGTTGCTTGACGACTTCGACTATCTGCGCCACACCGGTAGCGCCGACCGGATGCCCTTTCGATTTCAAACCGCCGGAGGTGTTGATAGGGAATCTTCCTTCCAGACCGGTCTCCCCTTTGAGGGCGGCTTCGCCTCCCTTTCCCGCCGGGAAGATGCCGAGCGATTCGGTTACGATAATCTCGGCGATTGTGAAGCAGTCATGGACTTCGGCGAAATTGATATCGGTGATTTTCTTGTTTGCCATTTTGAATGCCTTCTCAGCCGCTACCGTGGTCGCCTTCAGCGTTGTAATATCGGGTCTCTGGTGCAGGGCGATGGAATCGGTGGCATGCCCGGAACCGATGACTTTGATAATCGGTTTGCCCAGTTTTTTGGCGATATCAACGGTGGTGAGTATGACCGCCGCGGCGCCATCGGTAATGGGCGAACAATCAAGAATCCGCAGCGGCGAAGCGACCATCACGGAATCATTGACTTCTTCTTTTGTCACCTTAAAAGGATACTGCGCAAAAGGATTCATCGAACCGTTAAAGTGATTCTTGACAGCAACAGCGGACAGCATATCGCGGGTGGTGCCATATTTGTGCATATGGGCGGTTGCCATCAAGGCATACAGTCCCGGAAAGGTGGCGCCGTGGAAGACTTCATATTCCTGATCGGCGGCGGTCGCCAGCGCGTAGGTAGCGCCATCACCGGAGACATCGGTCATCTTTTCCACGCCTGCCGCCATGACGATATCGGAAATACCGGAAGCAACCTCGATAAAGGCGTGACGGAACGCCAACCCGCCGGAAGCGCACGCTGATTCAACCCGCGACGCCGCCAGATGTTTTTGCCCGAGATAATCAGCCATGAGTGAACCGAGATGCTCCTGACCGACAAAGAGGCCGCCGGACATGCAACCGATAATCATGGAATCAAGATGGTCCACGCCGGCGTCATTGATTGCCGCCAGAGCCGCCTCGACATATATATCCCGGAAAGACTTCTCCCAGAGTTCGCCCCATTTGTTTATCCCTATGCCAACTACTGCTACATCTCTCATTGCAAGTCACCTCCTAATCATTCTTCCGGATTTTATGCCGGAATTTGGCATAGGTGCCATAATCAACATAAAACTGGTTTTCATCAAGAAGTTTTGTGGTGCGGACCGCTTTGTCGCGGACTTCGTTGATACGGTCGGTTACTTTCCAGACAAAGCCGTCGGAGCCGGCGCCGGAACCGTAAGAGACCATCAATATCATATCGCCCGGTTTGGCGATATCGAGGGTGGACGTGAGCCCTATCGGTGAGGAGCCGGAGTAGGTGTTTCCGAGACGGGGGGTCAGCCAGCCTGGTTCAATCTGCTCTTTCTTGAAGCCGAGCATCTGCCCAACTCTGAGAGGGAATTTACCATTGGGTTGATGGAAGATGACATATTTGAAGTCAGCCGGTTTCATTCCGACTTTTTTCATAATGCCATTGGCGCAGCCGGTGACATGTTTGAAATACGCCGGTTCGCCTGTGAACCGTCCGCCATGCTGGGGATAGAACTGATATTCTCGTCTCCAGAAATCGGGGGTATCGGTCATGAAGGAATAGGTCTCGAGCGCTTCGGCGACAAGATTTTCGTTTCCCATAATAAACGCCGCCGCTCCGGCGGAGGCGGAGTATTCGAGGGCGTCACCGGGGGCGCCCTGGGAAGTGTCGGCGCCGATAGCCAGCCCGTATTTGATATATCCGGATTTTACAAGGCCGAGGCAGACAAACATCGCTTCCGAACCGGCTTTGCAGGCGAATTCGAAATCGGCGCAGTGAATTTCGGGGGTAGCGCCGAGCGCTTCGGCTACCACCGTTCCCGAAGGCTTTACGGCATAGGGGTGCGATTCCGAGCCGATATAGATTGCCCCGATATCAGCGGGATTCAGATTGCCGGCGCGCCGGAGAGCGTTCTTTGCCGCTTCCACCGAAAGAGTGATGGTGTCGGTGTCCGGAGGGGGGACTGATTTCTGGGTCAGCAGAAGACCCTTTTTATAACTGGGAGCGTCCGCTCCCCAGACCTTAGCGATCTCTTCGACTTTGATGCGATGTCTGGGGACGTGGGCTCCGTAGCCAACGATACCTACCATGATTTACCTCACAAAATGGTCAATAATAAGCTAATATGCGAATATTATACGGGCAAATCCCGCGTTAAAGACTTAATAATATATTCGCCGCCAACCGTTTGGCAAGGCATAAATTGGAATAAAAAAGCCGGTCGCGGGTGGCAACCGGCCTGGCAGATGGGATGGTGATGCGGACACGGCAGGCTATCTTGAGCGACATTATATTTACCTGCCTGTATTGTATTTTATGCTGTATAATACGGTATGAAGTTCATTCCATTGATTGGGTCGATTCTGCTGATTCTGTCAATAGCTGTCAGCGGTCAGCAGACGACACTGCCGCTCGGAATTTTTTACCAAGGGGGGATATACCAGGTTGATATCAATCCTCCCAAAGGGTGGAAGTTTGACCTGGAGAATCCGCGCATTGACGGTCGCTCCGCCGCCTGCTTTCCGGGCGACCAGGAATATTACAACAATAAGGCGATGATAGTCGTCTGGATATATAAGATTGATTCGCTTACCTTTCGTGAATTCATAAGCCGGGATTCCATTTCCTATTTAAAGAAGAGTTCCTCGCTTCAATTCAAGAAGAGAGACTCGTTGAAGATTGCGGAGGAGAGAAATGTCTTTATTCTGGAAACATCTGACCCGGGCGCGAAATCATCGATGGCATCGGTCGCTTACATAGACGTCGGGACAGAGATTCTGATATTCGAACTGAATATTGCAGGTCGGATGGAGTATGCCGAGGGGCAGACCCGGCTGATGGAGATGGTCGAGAAGCTGGAATTGACAGAAATTAAGAGCGATAGCGATGAGTGACAAGAACAAAGAGTCCTGCGGATCTAACTCACCTTAACAAGTCAGATTTCAATTTGAGGGTCGATGCCACCCTCTTACCCAAAAGCGCGTAGAGTCATTTCATTTCACTTAATTATCCTTGCCTATCTTCAACTCGAAATCGACATAATCGATTTTGACTTTGTCGCCCGGTTTAATCTCTCCGGCAAGAATCATTTTAGCCACCTGCTGGTTCAGCTCTTTGTTTATGAGTCGCTTGATGGGACGGGCGCCAAAGGTGGGGTCATACCCTTCCTCCGCCAGATAGGCAACAGCGGCGTCGGTCAGTACTATTGCGATATCTTTTTCCAACAGGAGTTTCTTGATCCGCTCAAACTGCATTAAGACGATTTGGCGGATTTCGTCACGGGTCAATGCCGCAAAAACTATGGTTTCATCAACCCGGTTGAGGAATTCAGGTCGGAGATTATGGCGAAGCAGGTTGAGAACTTCCCGCTTCATCCGTTCATAAACCTCTTCCCGGTTGCGCTCGTCGAGCGTGACCGATTCGGACTGGATATATTCGGCGCCGATATTGCTGGTCATAATCAGGATGGCGTTTTTGAAGCTGACGGTTCGACCCTGATTGTCGGTAAGGCGGCCATCATCAAGAACCTGCAAGAGGATATTAAAGACGTCATGATGCGCCTTTTCTATTTCATCGAGCAGCACCACGGCGTAAGGGCGGCGACGAACGGCTTCGGTCAACTGTCCCCCTTCTTCGTAACCGACATATCCCGGCGGCGCCCCGATGAGACGGGAAACCGAGAATTTTTCCATATATTCCGACATATCGATGCGCACCATCGCCTCCTCGGTGCCATAGAGGAATTCCGCCAGGGTTCGCGCCAGTTCTGTCTTCCCGACCCCGGTCGGACCGAGAAAGATAAACGATGCAATCGGGCGGTTGGGGTCGGAGAGTCCTGCTCTCGATTGGCGGACGGCGTTGGCGACCGCAATTACCGCCTCGTTCTGGCCGACAATTCGCTCGTGAAGTTTATCTTCCAGATGAAGAAGTTTCGCCATTTCTGATTCGGTCAGTCGCGAAACCGGTATGCCGGTCCATTTGGAAACGACTTCGGCCACGTCGTCAGCATCGACTTCCTCTTTGAGAAGTTTCCGCTGGGATTGAATCGATGTCAGCGAATGCGTTAAGAATTGCAGCTTTTTGTCGGCCTCAGCCAGGTCACCATATTTGAGACGAGCCGCTTCCTCGTAGTTGGCGCGGCGCTCGGCATCGGCGGCGCGAAGTTTCAACTCTTCGATTTCCGACTTTATCTTATGAATCGCCTCCACGGTCTCTTTTTCTTTGAGCCACTGCGTTCGCAGGTCGTCTCTCTGCGCATAGAGCTCTTTCAGCTCTTCCTCAATCGGCTTAATACGCTGGCCGGCATCTTTCTCCCGCTTCATCCCTTCTTTTTCGATTTCCAATTGGCGGATTCTCTTTTCGATAGCGTCGAGTTCTTCGGGCATGGAATCGATAGAAATCCGCAGCTCTGCGGCCGCTTCATCCATCAGGTCAATCGCCTTATCGGGGAGGAAGCGGTCAGAGATGTACCGGTCGGAGAGTTTTGCCGCCGCCACCAGGGCTTCATCCTTGATCTTAATGCCGTGATGAATCTCATATCTTTCGCGAAGGCCGCGGAGGATGGAAATGGTATCTTCGACCGACGGCGGCTCCACCAGCACCGGCGCGAATCGTCGCTCCAGGGCGGCATCTTTCTCGATATTCTTGCGGTATTCATCGAGGGTGGTGGCGCCGATACAGCGAAGTTCTCCCCGCGCCAGCGCCGGTTTGAGCATATTGGAGGCATCCATCGCGCCGCTGACAGCGCCGGCGCCGACAATGGTATGGAGTTCGTCAATAAAGAGAATAATTCTCCCCTGCGCCCCCTCGACCTCCTTGATAATCGCTTTCAAACGCTCTTCGAACTCGCCGCGGAATTTGGAGCCGGCAATCAAGGCGCCCAGGTCGAGCGCCACGACTATTCGATTCTTGAGAGTCTCCGGCACTTCGCCAATGACTATTTTTTGCGCCAGTCCTTCAACGATGGCAGTCTTACCGACCCCCGGCTCGCCAATTAGAACCGGATTATTTTTGGTGCGGCGGGAGAGGATTTTTATGAGGCGCCGGATTTCGTCATCCCGCCCGATGACCGGGTCGAGTTTGCCGGCGCGGGCTTGCGCCGTGAGGTCACGGGAATATTTCTCGAGCACCTGATATTTCGATTCCGGATTGTCATCGGTGACCCGGGTAGTGCCGCGTATCGAGGAGAGCGCCTGCAACAGTTTATTTCGGTCGAGCCGAAACTCTTTAAGAATTTCCTGGGCACGGCTTTTTATTTCGAGCAGGGCGAGCAAGAGATGCTCCACGGAGACATACTCATCTTTCAACTGCGCCGCTTCATTCTCGGCGCGATAAAGAACCTGCGAGAGGTCGTTGGAGATATATAATTGCCCTCCCTGCTGACGGGGCTGAAGGCTTAATTCGTCGTCGATTTTATTTGCGAGGGCGTTATCATCTACCCCGATTTTCTTAAAAATCTGCCCGACCAGTCCTTCATCCTGATTCAGAAGCGCCGCCAGCAGATGAAGCGGTGTCACCTGCGGATGCGATTCTGATTGCGCTTTCTGCTGCGCATAGTTGAGGGCATCGGCCGAGCGCTGGGTAAGTTTATTTAGATTCATATGCCTTTCCTTTCTTCACAATGACGGCAGTGAGAGCCTGCTCTCTCTGCGATTGATGTAGCCAGTTTCTCATAAAGATTACCTTCGTTGTCAAAACCCCCGCTCGCCACACGGAAGGGACAGGTAACTCGGGGGGACTTTGACCTACAATCTGCCGCCCAGAGACCAGGATTTCGAGACCGTCAGTTAATCGCAAGTCATCGGACCTTCGAAGAGCGGCAGGTCACAATTTCGCGCTGCAGGCAATATGAGAGTCAAGTGCGCCGCCCTTGACCTGGCGAAATCAAGACCTGCCGCAACAGCGAAGAGTACCTTCGTTGTCAAAACCCCCGCTCGCCACACGGGAAGGACAGGTAACTCGGGGGGATTTTGACCTACTCCCTACATCGTCTTTGCCAATTCTTCAAGCAGTTCTCGTTGCCGCGGGGTGATATCTTTCGGCACGGCAATCTGGATTTCCACCAGCTGGTCGCCGTGCGCCCCATTTACCGCCAACCCTTGCCCTTTGAGGCGAAGCATGGTGCCGTGACTGGTGCCGGGCGGAATGGTCAAGTTTATGTTTCGCGTCAGAGTCTTGACCGGCACTTTGGCGCCGAGCACCGCCTGGGGGTATGAGACGGTAATTCTGGTATAGATATCATTCCCTTTCCGTTCGAACTGCTGATTCTTTTCCACGTCCACGGTTATTAATAAATCTCCATTCTGCCCGCCATTGGTTCCGGGATTCCCCATTCCCTTGAGGCGGATTTTCCCTCCCGGCTCAACTCCGGGAGGAATATTCACTTTAATTCTTTTTCTTGTTTTGATTTGACCGGCGCCGCCACAATTGTGGCATGGTTTCCCCGGCAGGACCCCTTTTCCGAGGCATTTGGGGCAGGGGCGGGAGACGGAAAATCCTCCCTGCGCCGAGCTGACCATCCCGCGTCCATTGCATAGAGGGCAGACAACCTGTTCGGTTCCCGGTTCGGCGCCGCTTCCGCCGCAGACAGGACAAGGCTCCGGTTTATTCAGTGCGATGGTTTTCTGCGCGCCGGAAATAGATTCCTCGAAGGAGATTTTCAGGGTCAGCGCCAGGTCGTTCCCTTTTCGGGAGCGGGCTTGTCGCCCGGGACGATGCGCGCTGAAAATATCTTCATCGCCAAAAATCGAACTAAAAATATCGGCAAAAGAGCCGAACCCGCCCAGGTCTTCGAAGCGGAAAGTCTGCTGGAATTGGGAGGGGTCAAAGCCGCCTCCCTGCTGGGCGTAGCGGGGGTCATAAGCGCCGTAGCGGCGCATCATATCATACTGTTTTCTCTTTTCGGCATCGCCCAGAATATCGTACGCTTCCGAAATCTCCTTGAATCTGTTTTCAGCGTTCTTGTCCCCTTTGTTGCGGTCAGGATGATACTGCTTGGCAAGACGTCGGAACGCTTTTTTGATATCTTCCTGCGATGCCTCTTCCGAGACACCTAAAACGTTGTAATAATCTTTTGCCATTTTGTCAGTATCAACTGCCTTCCGAGATAATTGGGCTAATTCTCAACCTTTGAATTATACTCTCATTCTCCTCATCAAGATATAATTTTAAAAGCCATTAGGGGAGGACGGGATTGCTCCCGCCCTTCTCTATCAACTCAATTGACCACTTCGAAATCAGCGTCAACCGTCTTATCTTTCTCGCCAGACGATTCTGGTGTATCGCTGCCGCCACCGGAGGTCGGTCCGGCGCCGGATGCGGTTTTCTGGTACATCTGCGCCGCGGCATTATGCCAAAGCTGGTTGAGGGCTTCCACCGACGACTCCATCTCGCTGAAGTTTTCGGTTTTGAGGGCCTCTTTCACCCGACTAATGCCGGCTTCAATCTTAGCCTTGCTGTCGGCATCGAGTTTGTCGCCATATTCACGGAGATTTTTCTCCGCCTGGAAAATGGCGGCGTCGGCGTGGTTGCGAGTGTCGATTTTCCGACGTTTCTCCTTATCCTCGGTTTCGTGCGCTTTGGCGTCATTAACCATTTTCTGAATCTCCGCCTCAGTCAGACCGGAAGAGGCTTCAATCCGGACGTTCTGCGATTTGCCGGTCGCCATATCTTTAGCCGTCACATTCAGGATGCCGTTGGCGTCGATATCAAAAGTAACTTCAATCTGCGGGAGGCCGCGCGGCGCCGGCGGGATGCCATCGAGAATGAACTTGCCGATGGTCTTGTTGTCTATCGCCATCTCCCGTTCGCCCTGAAGCACATGGATATCGACGGCCGTCTGATTGTCCGCCGCCGTCGAGAATATCTGCGACTTGCGGGTCGGGATGGTGGTGTTCCGCTCAATCAGGCGGGTCATGACGCCGCCGAGCGTCTCGATACCGAGTGAAAGCGGGGTGACATCAAGGAGGAGGACATCTTTGACATCACCGGCAAGCACTCCGCCCTGAATAGCGGCGCCGACTGCCACCACTTCATCGGGATTGACGCTCTTGTTCGGCTCTCTCCCAAAGAGTTTCCGAACGGTCTCAATGACCCTGGGCATTCTGGTCATACCGCCGACAAGAATCACTTCGTTGATGTCGGAGATACTTACCTTGGCGTCGGCGATTGCTTTCCGGCACGGCTCAATGGTCCGCTCCAGGAGGTCATCGACCAGCTGCTCGAATCTGGCTCGCGTCAGGCTCAGATTGAGATGCTTAGGTCCGTTCTGGTCGGCCGTGATGAAGGGAAGATTAATAGTCGTTTCCATAGTGGAAGAAAGCTCAATCTTCGCCTTCTCGGCCGCCTCTTTGAGCCTCTGCAACGCCATTGGGTCGCGGGAGAGGTCGATTCCTTCCTGTTTCTTGAACTCGGAGACGAGCCAATCGATAATCCTCTTGTCGAAATCATCACCGCCGAGGTGCGTGTCGCCGTTGGTGGAGAGAACTTCGAAGACCCCTTCGGAGAGTTCCAGAATCGAGATATCGAAAGTGCCGCCGCCGAGGTCATATACTGCCACCTTGCCGGTTTTCTTCTTATCGAGGCCGTACGCCAGGGCCGCCGCGGTCGGCTCGTTTATAATCCGCTTGACATCCAGTCCGGCAATCCGTCCGGCGTCCTTGGTTGCCTGGCGCTGGCGGTCATTGAAATATGCGGGAACTGTGATGACCGCTTCGGTCACCTTCTGACCCAGATAGTCTTCGGCTGTTTTCTTCATCTTGGTCAGAATCATTGCCGAAATTTCCGGCGGAGTATAGGTTTTGTCGCCCATTTCAATAACGGCATCGCCGCGCTCGCCGGCTTTCACTTTGTAGGGATAGTTTTTGGCTTCCTCGCGCACTTCATCGTACATCCGCCCCATGAACCGCTTGACGGAGAAGATGGTGTTGAGGGGATTGGTGACCGCCTGGCGTTTGGCAATCTGCCCTACCAGCCGTTCGCCGTTTTTGTCAATGGCGACCACCGACGGGGTGGTGCGGCTCCCTTCGGAGTTGGTGATAACCACCGGGTCTTTCCCCTCGATAACCGCCACACAGGAGTTGGTGGTGCCGAGGTCTATTCCGATTATTTTTCCCATATTTGTTCTCCTTTCAGATTCAGAAGAAAGCGGGCGAGTTGTCGCAACCCGCCCGCTTTCCTTGTCAAGTATATGCTCGTTGCTGATTACTTAACAGCCACTTTAATCTCTTTGGGCTTGCTCTGCTCGGTCTTCGGCAGGACAATGGTCAGGAGACCATTCTTATAATCAGCCATGATCTTCTCCGTATCGACATGGTCGGGGAGAGTGAAGGACCGAGAGAAAGAGCCACTGGACAGCTCGCAACGAACATAGTTGGTATCCTCAGTCCGTTCCATTATCGGCTTGCGCTCACCGGAGATGGTCAGAACACCGTTCTCCAGGTAAACCTTAATATCATCTTTCTCCATCCCCGGGATTTCGGCGACCACGCGCATCTGGTCTTTCTCTTCGGCGATGTCAACGCGCGGGACGAAAGCCCAGCTGTTAGAGGAACGAACGGACGGGAAATTGAAGAATGAATCTACGATGTTGTCCCAGTCGCGGCTCATCTCCGCAAGGACACGGTTCGGGTTGTAACGGACAAGAGTCATAATAACACCTCCATTTGTATCTTGTTGTTTTACTCTTTTCATCATTGCAATGGAGGTTAACACAAGCGGCGTGCCAAAACCTGTAACGCGTTGTTACACAACATAATAATTATTTAATGGGTCATTTTGACTTGACTTGAGAGTCATAATGGCAGCACTAATGCGCCATTTTGGCGTGTTTATGCCGGATTGACACTGCCATTAAGGCAGTATAGGAGTACAAGAATGTCGAGCGGCGATTTTGGGAGCGATTAACGCTCTTTCTTGCTCAGGATATCCTGGGCGGCGCGATTTAGTTTGGAGGCGCCGAAGAAAATTTTCTGCGATGCCGAGAGGGTGTCGTTAAATTCTCTGATTTTCTCCAGAGACTCTTTGTCACCGATCTTGCCCAGGGCTTTCAAAATAGCCAGACGGAGTTCATCGCGGGAAGACCGGTTGGAAGTCAGCTGGGATTGCAGTTCCGTATCTGACAGAAGATGGGCAAGGAATTTCCGTGCCTCTTCCCCGCCCAGCATGCCGAGAGTAGTGATAATTCGAACCACGTCGGGATGACGATTGTTGGCGAGGTCAATCAGTTCCGGGACGATTTCCGGGGTGCCGATAAGGCCTATGGCGATAATTGCGGCTTCGCTGATTTCACGGTCGGAATCATTAGCCATGACCATGAGGAGGTCGAGCGCCTGTTCGCCGCCGATTTTTTCCAGTGCCGCCACGATGGCGCGCCGCACCCGGGTATCGGGGTCATTAATCCGCACCCGCAGAGCCTTGCATCCTTCCTGGTCTTTCAATGCCCCCAGGACAAAGATTGAATTGCGCACCAGGTACCAGCGGGCGTCAGGCAGTTCATGCCGTCCCTCATCCCGCTCAAAATTGGCATTGTCTTCGATAATCCGGGAGAAGACATTGAGTGATGCCTTGCCCAGCTCGGAGAGAATTTTTAGAGCATTCTGACGCACCTGTCGCGACTCGTGGGAGACAATCGTAGAGAGGGCAAAGGCGACTTCTTCCGACCCGAAAGTCACCAGAATATTTTTGATATCACCAAAACCGGCCTGGGGGCCATCGACAATCTCCCAGACCAGCTGGTTAATCATCTCCCGATTGTTGAACTGCATGATTGCTTTCTTGACGGCAAGGGAGTCATAGATTGTAACGCCGTCCTGGTGACGGCAGCGCTTTTGCAGCGCGGAGCAGAGCGTTGAAAGGCGGTCGTACCGTTTCTGAGAGAAATATACTTTGACCAGATTCCAGATAAGTTCCGAGAATTCGAAGGTTTCCTTACCGCCGGCGAGGAATTCGTTGAGCAGTTCGGCGATATGGTCAACAAGAAAGAGATAATTGGGATTATGAAAAGTAGCCAGAGTGACGGTCAGCAGCTCCAGCGCTTTCTGACGGGAGTCCAGGTTGTCTCCGGCAAGTCGCTCCACCAGCAGTTTGACGACCGCTTTGGCTTTCCCCTGCTGGCCGGTCCGCAGCAGTCGGGAAAAATGCTCGCTAAACTCTTCCAGATTCAGGTCAAACGATTCACCGTAGAAGGTGGCATCAAGGTACTGGTCAATCCTTTCCTGCGATTCCACTTTGATAGCGCCGGTCAGAGGGATGATTTCGGCATAGATATCGACCGGCACCCCTTTCCGGGTAAGTTCGTCTTTCAAGCCGGTGAGAATCTCTTCGCGGTCAGGGTGGAAGTTGAGAAGTGAAATCAGAGCCCGGGCGCGGTCAAAGGGGATTTCCAGGGTAGAAGGGTCGGCGGGATTTTCGCCAAGATGAAGGACTTTCTCAGCAATCGCGCCGCAGAGTTCCCCCGGCTCCATCAGGGATACCTTTTCGGGAATCAGATGACGCACCAGCGCCGGGAGAAAATCGTGATGGAATTTCATCAGGTACTGCTCGACAGGAAGCTCTTCATCAAGGAGCATGGAAGCAAGCGTGTCGAAACTGTCGCCGAAATAGGCGCTTACCACGGCCCGAAGCGAATAGTCGCCGGGGAGGTCGCCCTGAAATTTCAGCCCTTTCTCAAAGAGAATAGCGCCGATTTCACCATTCACCTGGATATTCTCAATTTTGTTTTTCGCCAGAAAATTTATCATGATACTCTGATAGTCGGCCCCCGAGACTTTCTTGACCAGCCGGTCAAGAAACAGGGTCAGTTCCTGGGTGGTCAGACGGCAATCGAAAATAATATCTTTAATATCGAGTCTTTGCATGAAGTCCATCAATTGCTCGGAAAAGATGGAAGGACGCACACGAATATTCAGGGCAAAAAGCCTCCCGCCGGAAATATGCAGATTGAAATATTTTTTGTATCGCGCCAGCCGGTCGAAAATTAAGAAGGGACGACCGACCGTCTTCTGCGCCAGCGGATGCGCCGCCGAATAGACCGAGATTTTCTTGGCGGAGATATATATTTCCCGCACCGCTTCATGGGCGATTTCGTTTAGATTGAAATTCAGGTCGTTTTCGGAGTAACCGATTGTTTCCATGCTAATCACCAAAGCAGAAGATTGAACCGTCATGGGCAACGGCATAGATGCCGCGGCCGTCGCTTACCAGCGGGAATCTGATTTCGCTTTTCAGTTCTCGCCGCGAATTCATAATGCCGGTCCGCTTATTGAGACAATAGACAAAGCGGTCCAGGGAGGCCAGTAGAATAAAATCTCCCACCACTATCGGTGAGGCGATGACAACTCCGCCAGTCTTGAACTCCCAGAGCAGAGAGCCATCGCTCTTATTAAGAGCCCGCACAATACCGCCGTTGTCGGCGATATAGACGGCATAATCATCGACCGCCGGCGAGGTCCAGATAGGCCAGTCGAACTGGCTTTTCCAGACAACCTTTCCGTTGATTTTATCAATGGCAAAAAAGCCGCCATCGGCGCCAGAGACATAGACTCGGTCGCCCACAGCCGCTTTGGAAAGCAACGGTTGTCTCAGGTCAGTTGTAAACACAGAATCACCGGTTAGTGCGTTAAGGCATCGCAATTCGCCATTATCGCAGGGGAAATAGACCAGACTGTCATTAAGGCTGGGACCTGCCAGGGAGCGAGCGGCAATCTTTTTTTGCCATATCCCCGCTCCGGTCAGCCGGTCAAGACAGCGCAATTCTCCATCTGCGGAACCGACATAAAGCCGATTCTCTAATATTATCGGCTGTCCGGTAACATCCTTTAAAGAGACTCTCCAGAGCGGTTTTTGATTGAATAAGTTAAGACAGACCAAGTGATTGCGGGATGGTCCGACCGCCAGGTAAGCCAGCGAATCAGCGGTCACCACACCGGCTTGTGACGCCCCACGTATCTTCAATCGCCCCATAAACTTATGGGTGTCAAGGGAATAGAAAAACAGTTTTCCTTTGGAGCCGGAGTGAATGAGCATCCCTGCCCCCAATGACGGTGGTCCGATGGGGCTTTCCGGAGAGCCGGTTTCCCATATCAGATTAAGCCCTCCATTGTAACTGGCCGGGATGGATGCCTGCCCCTGTTGGTTGTATCGAACATACTTCCAATTTGTGGACGGAATCTCATCGGTTCGTCCGTACTTGAATTTTTTGGTACAGCCGCCAAGAAGAAAGAGAGCCAGAGTGACAAAGAGAAAGTTGCGGAGCATCATTAGAAATTCCATCCGAAAAAGAAGTCGAAGTCAGTCGATTTGCTTATTTTTTCAAAGTCGGTCGTGCGGGAAAAATCAAACCGGAGAACTATGACATTGGCTAATGCCACGCGGAAGCCGGCGCCAAAGGAGCCGAGAAAGCGGTCGAAATCGTTGTCCCAGGCGGAGCCGGCATCGACAAAGAGCGCCCCGCGAATTCCCTGAAAACCGATTCCGCCGAAAGGAAATCCGACGACCAGATTATCTATCAGGGGGAAGCGGAGCTCATTGGAAGTGAAGAGAATGTTCCGGTTGTAAAAAGCGCGACGGCTGAATCCCCGGAATGACCAGCTTCCTCCAAAGTAAATTCGTTGCGGCTCGACGCCGGAGGAGCTGTAGGCAAAGAGTCGCGAGGCGTACGCCGAGAATCTTCCCAGCCGCAGGTAATGGCGCAGGTCAACCAGCCCAATCCGGTTAAAGACCCGACCCTCATCAAGAGCATAGGTGCCGCCAATGGTGATGTTGTAGCGGTGTCCTTCAATCGGTCCTGAGATATCCCAGATGGAATTGTCGGATATCACGGAGAAGTAATTTGAGACCAGCGGGGCGCGCCGTCGGTAGCCAAGAATCCAGGAGTCTTTGTCGGAATATCTCACAAACGTGGTCGCCTCGACCCGGTTGAATTTCGACAGCGGGTAGGTCAGATGTCCCAAGCCGCCGACTTGCCGCTCAAAGTAGTACCCTTCGTAGTCGTTGTAATATTCATCATAGAAGTGATAAGCGCCGATGCCCCAGTTGAGACGTTTCTTTTTATTGATATAGGTTACCGCCACGTTGAAACTGGAAAAGAAGTCGTCTTTAGATTCGGCGGTATTAGTCAAAAGAAAATAAAAGGCGTTGTCGCCCAGCATATCGGAGAGGGCAACCTGAAGGCCGCCGATGGAGCCGTAGACAGGGTCATAGGAAATTGCCGACTGGGCAATATCAAAGGAATAATCGGTCTGGTACTGCACCGATGATTTGACTTTCCGGCTGTCGAGCATGCCGGGCCTCCAGCTGGAGATGTAGGCGGGGGTCTCTTCACGAGCAAATACGGCTGTGTCCACTACCGGGGTGCGATAGATATGAAACCCGAAATCCTGGTAGCCGGAGAAAACGAGGCTTTTTCCATCGGGGGTAACTCTTGGGTCGTAAGCGCCGGTAAGAAGGGAGGTGATTCTTACGACAGTTCTATCTTCATTAAGCCGGTAGATATTGAAGGCGCCATTGCGGTCGGAGGCAAAATAGAGCCCCGACTCGGACGGCTCGGGAGAGATATCGCGCCAGTCTCCGGAGGTGAGCGGTGACGGTTTTCCACCGGCGACAGCCATCATGTAGATGTTGATGGCGCCATTCTCCCCATCCAGACAGCGGTCGGAAGCAAATATCACTGAGTCGCCATCAATGCTGAAAGCGGGGTCGACGTCATTGTAGAAATCATTGGTCAACATCTTAAGCGCGCCGCTGGTGAGGTCGAGAAGATAAATATCGGCGATGCCCGATTTACCGGCGCCGCTGAAAACGGCCCGGTCACCGGTTGGAGAGAAGCGAGGCGAGGAGATGGTCGCCAGACCGTCAAGTTCAAATCTTTTGACAATTTCTCTGCGCTGGATGCTGTAGAGATAGAGCACGTCATTTTCTTCCGATTTGGATGAAAACAGCACCAGCCCCTGGTTGCTGGCATCGATGCCGCTTTGCAGCAGATGAAGCGACTCGAAACTGGCGGACCTCTCCCCTTTTAATAGAGTATGGAGTTTGGTGGCTTCGCCCGCCGGGGGCATCATATAGATTCCGGAATAGCCGAGTTTGTTGGCTTTAAATACAATCCACTCGCCGCTCAATTTGCCGTCGCTTAATTTTATCGGCACCCCTTTAAGGGCGTAGCCGCTCTTGGTCAATTTCTCCGTCTCATAACTGGCTAAACCGGCATCGGCAATCTGCGGAAAATACCGTTTCTTAAGCGCATATTCCCACTTGCGCGAAACTTCGCGCAGCGGCTCGCCGAGGGTAATCTCGACTATCTCGTCAAAGTCATCCCCTTTCCACCAGTTTTCGAAGATTAGAATCAATTTGTCGCTGCCGTATTCATCGCTGATAAACTGGCAGACCGACTGTCCCAGTTTATACATGAAATAGGTGCCGGAAATTTCGTAGAAGCGGTCGATGGTGAACAGACGCCCCGAGAGGACCATATCTTTGAGAATCATATCGGCTTCACTGTCCCAACTGGTGGACCAGCATTCGGCAAGCCCTTCGATAAACCAGAGAGGCGGCGGCGCCATCCGGAAATAGCGCTGTTTGGACATGACCGATTCCAGCTTGGAAAGAGTAAAGACATGCACCAGTTCGTGACGCAGGACATGCTCGAAGTCATAGTAAGAACCATGGAAAGGGACCACCACCCGTCCTTTGAGAAATTCCGTAAAACCGCCCACCGATTCCGGCAGAAGCGACGGGGTGACATTGGTCTGGCTGAAATAGTTGGGGGAACTGTATATTATGAGCGGAATGGGGCGGTAGATTTCAAGTTTGAAACGGGATGCCAGTTCGCGGTAGCTGTCTTCAGAGATACGGGCGGCAATCTTGGCGAGTTCCTCTTCTTCCGGATAGAAAAAAAATCGAAAATTCTCGGTCTCCATCACCTGCCAGTCGAAGTCGGTGTACTGGACTTTATTTTTCCCAAAATAGAATTGGCTGTAAGCAGGTTCAGCAAGAAATGCCAGACAGAAACACGTTATCGCCAAAGTCAGCAATAAAGCGGCGGAAACATGTTTGCGGACTGCGGAAACTGACTGGTTCATATATAAATAAAACAAATTGGGCGTATCCCTCGTTCCAAAAGGGAGATTTCATTCTAATTTATAGACGGCTTATCCTTATAATTATCGACCACTTATATTGCCGCCTGAAGAGAAATATATGCCTTCAGACGACAATTCCGGTTTGATGTCCGCATGCGGCGCAGCTCCCCCGGTCAAAATTTACCTCCGAGGTCGAATATCCCCGGCGGCTGATGAGCCGGGCGTGGCATTTGGGGCAGAAGGTATCGGAGCGGTCGGGGATATTGACGTTCCCAAGATAGACATAATCCAGTTTTTTCGAGGCGATTTCATACGCCAGCATTAGCGTGCTTACCGGTGTGGGGGGATTTTTCATTTTGAAGGTCGGATAGTAGGCCGAGAAGTGCAGCGGCAGAGAGGGAGATATTGACGTCACAAAATCGGTTAGAGCCTCGAAATCGGCGGTGGTATCATTCAGCCCGGGAATTACCAGATTGGTGATTTCCAGATGCACGCCCGCTTCATGAAAGCGCCGGATATTCTTCAGCACCGGTTCCAGTTTTCCCTTGCAGACAGTTTTATAGAACTGCGGTTTCATCCCTTTCAGGTCGATATTGGCGGCATCTATCAATGGCAAAATTTCCTCCAGCGGTTCTGAATTGATATAGCCGTTGCTTACGAGCACGTTCTTTAGCCCGGCTTCGTGAATCAGCCGACCGGCCTGAAGTATATATTCGAACCAGATTAATGGCTCGGTATAGGTGTAAGCGACGCCGATTGATTCATTTCGTGAGGCGAGTTCCACCAGATTGGCGGGCGCCAGAAACTGAGTCTGGACCTTTGTTTGGGAAATTTCCCAATTCTGGCAGTTGTCGCAACTGAAATTACAGCCATTAGCGCCGGTAGAAAATATAACGGAGCCGGGATAGAAGTGATAAAGCGGTTTCTTTTCGATAGGGTCATAACAGGCGGTAACCAGTTCGCCGAAATTATCGGTGACCAGTTTGCCATTGCGGTTAAAGCGGCTTCCGCAGATGCCTACTTTTCCTTCCGTGAGCAGGCAGTCAGCCGGACAGAGACGGCAACGGACTTTATTGCCATCCAATTTTTCGTAATATGCCGCTTTGACAATCATATTATTATTGGCTTCCGGTCAGATATTTTACGGCGTCAAAAATCCCCCCGGCAACATATTCAGGCTTAAGAAAATTTTTGTGCTGAAGTTTGTCAGCCTCGCGACTGCCGTACCCGGTGCGAACCAGGATTCCTCTGGCTCCGGAAACGTATGCCAGCTCGATGTCGCTGATTTTGTCCCCAATGACAATCGAGCGGAAAGGATTCAAATTGTGCTTGAGGCAGGCGGTATCGACCATCCCGGCTGATGGTTTTCGGCAATGGCAGCGGACGGCATATTCTTTGACCGTTCCCCGGATATAATGCGGGCAGTAGTAGATATCATCGATTGGCGCGCCTTCGTCCCGAAAGATTGACTTTACTCGATGATTTATACGACGCACCGTTTCCTCATCGAAATATCCCCGCGCCACTCCGGACTGATTGGAGATGACGATAATTTTGAATCCGGCTTGTCGCGCCGCTTTGATGGCATCAATGGCCCCCTCTTCCGGTTCAACTTCTTCCGGCAGACGGATAAACTCCTTTTCCTTGATTAAGGTGCCATCCCGGTCCACAAAGAGGGCGGGAGTCCCTTTGAAGTTTCCCTGGAGGTATTCTGCAGCCGATGCCATGACATCATCGACACCGATGCGGGTGAAGCAATACTGCTCCTCGCGGTAGCATCGGGTTCTGCCGTGTAATGAGCAGGGGCGGCAGAACTCATCGACCTGAATAACGCGGTCGCGCAACCCTCGCGGAGCAAAGCCGAGAGTCGGGTGAGTCGGTCCGAAGAGAGCCAACACAGGAGTTCCGACCGCGGACCCAAGATGCGCCAGGGCGGAATCATTGCTGATAAGCAGGTCAACCTGCCTCAAGGAGGCTGCCAGAATCGGCAGGGGGGCGTTTCCATGAAACTTAAGGAAATCCTCGGGGATATGCTCCCGCAGGCGATACAGCTCCCGGTCGTTTTCCGACAGATAGACTACAACTCCGGCGCGGAATTTTTCATGAAGTTGCACTGCCAGCTTCTCGAAACGGTCAGGAAACCATTGCTTGGTGGGGCATGAAGC
>JBFMEF010000033.1 GCA_040753495.1 Candidatus Zixiibacteriota bacterium | reverse complement strand
TCATCAATGCGGCGGAGGATGCTGTCAATCCATCCAAAGCAGAGCGCCTCTTCCACGGCATCATTATATGAAACAGTTCTGACACCGGTATGCTTTTTGAAGAATATGACCCAGATTCCCGGCGAGGACTGATGGTTCTTTTCCAGCCATTGGCGCCATTTAGCGCGGGAGGGAAAATGGAGGGATTTCAGGTCATTCATTCAACACCCAAACCTTTCTGAGAACTCCCGACAGATTCGCCAGAGACTCTGGTCAAGTCTTTCCTCAACCGCTGCGATTATATCCCCGGGGACTTCTCCATAAAAGGCCTGGGCAATTCCCCCGGCAATACAGGCAAGGGTATCGCTGTCCCCGCCCAGAGAGACCGCATTTCGTATGGCGTCCTCAAAGTCGGTCGACTCAAGGAAGCAGATGATTGCCTGAGGGACAGTTCCCTGGCAGGATTCATCAAACTGATAATCAGGTCTGATTTCATCCAGTGTCCGCGAGATATCATATCCAAACCTATCAACTATAAATTCCCGGATACTGTCTTTAGAATCCCCTCTTCGGGCAAGATAGATAGCCGAGGCAACCGCCTGGGCTCCTCGAATCCCGTCCGGGTGATTATGTGTGACTGAGGTGAAATTTACCGCCTCCTTAAGCACCATAGATAGGTCATCGAGAGCGAATCCGACCGGGCTGATTCTCATTGCCGCTCCATTTCCCCAGCTGTTATAAGGCACGGGATTCGGAGAGTTCGCCCAGAGATGGAAACCGGCTCCGTAACTGCAGTGGGGATATCGTTGGTAATATTCTCGCATGGTTTCGCCATATTCGCGCCCATTAAGAATACAGTCAGCCAGCGCTACGGTCAGGACGGTATCATCGGTGAAGCAACTACTCGGAGAGAACAGCGGGAAATCTTTGGTCTTGATACGGTTCCATTCATAGGGAGCGCCGATTATATCACCGGCGATAGCACCCAGCATAAAAATTCCCTCAGCAAAATCTCGAATACTTAGATTAACACCTTCTGCCAGATATATCAAATTAATACGGAGAGGCTGGGATTCGAACCCAGGGACGCCGGTTAAGCGTCAACTGCTTAGCAGGCAGCTGCCTTCGGCCTCTCGGCCACCTCTCCTTATATTGCGAATCTACCGGCGGCGGCAGTCGAAATGCCAATATATGGCATCGTCCGCCAAATTCAAGATTTTTCTAAGAATATATGGAAGAAGTGAAGAAATCAGACTGACGTTTTCGTATTGACCGGCACCGCTTTTTGACTCGATAAGAATCGCCAGTATGCCCGCTCAATAATCAGAGCCACTTCCTGCCCCTTAAACGGCTTGGTAATGTACTCATCCGCTCCGAGGCTGAGCGCCTCTTTGACCGAATAGGCATCGCCATATCCGGTCATCATAATGACTCCGACCTGGGGAAAGCTCTTTTTGATTACCTGCAATAGCTCATAGCCGCTCATGACCGGCATTGAAATATCGGAGACGACCAGGTCAACTTTATTGCTCTTCATATATTCCAGAGCCTCGCGAGCGCCGTCAACCCCTTTAATATTGTAACCTTTGCGCTGCAGCAACTGCTCCAGTACGCTCCGCACCATCGGGTCATCGTCAACAATCAATATGGTGACATTATTTTTCATGCTCTCGACCGCCGGTCGTGGCTTTTTTCCAGAGTGACGATTATCTCGTTGACGAAATCCTTCAGCATCACCGGCTTATATAAGAGCGACGCCGCCCCACGCACCCCGGCTTCTTTGACCAGTTTCTCGGTGGCGTTGCCGGTGACTATGATAATCGGCAGATACGGCTTCATCTCCTTTATGCGCGAAACCGCCTCCACTCCCGCCATTTCCGGCATAATCAGGTCCATGGTCACCAGATCGTAATCGCCCCCCTTGACCTTTTCCAGGGCTTCCAGCCCGTTAACCGCGATATCGACCTCAACCGAGCGGGTTACTTCACAAAATTCTTTGAATACATCCCGCACCCGCGGCTCATCATCAACAACCAGAATCCGAAAAGGCCTTCCCCGCTGCTGAGACATGGTCTCAATCCGAGTCAAGTCAAGATTTTTTACAGTATTCATTGTTTTTGTCATCCTGTACCGGTCCCATCCAGCCTTTCAAGCCTATCTATAGTTATCGACCATTCCCCGCTTCTTCTTAATCTCCCCCACTGTCTTCAAAACGGTCTGGCTCAAACTTAGAATTTCATTCAAAGAGACCTCTATCCGGTCCATTTTTTCATTCTGTGATGGCGGCGTATAGACCATCTTCTCTTCATTGCGAAAAGCCTTAAGCATGGTGGTGATTTCTTTGATGACTTCGACAGAGCCGTTAATCAAACGGGTGAATTCCGGCTCCAGAACAGTCAGCTCCTTGAGGTCGTTCTTGGCTTTAGCCAGGGAGATGGCAAGATTGAGCGCCAGGACTTTGACCTGACCGGCAAGTTCATCAAGCTGCAGATGCCAGTCGGCCGGCAAGTCATCGTTTCTATGTTTTTCTGTATCGGTCATACCATCACCAGTTCCTTGATTTTTTCTCGAAGGGGAGTGATGTCGGATGATTTAAGAATATAGCCGTCGGCGACCCAGGTGTGAAAATCGGCTTTATATGTTGAATAAGCTGAATTTAGAATCACCGGCAGATTGCTGAACGACTCCTTGAATCTTTTGAGAAGTTCCAGCCCGCTGGTCTCTTCCAGCTCAATATCCAGCACCACCAGGTCAAAATGAGCGGCGGCGGCTTTGGCAAGCGCTTCTTCACCGGTGGCCGCTGTCTCCACCTGATACCCTTCCCGCGTGAAAACATCGGAGTATAATTTTCTAATGTGGTCTTCGTCGTCAACCACAAGAAGTTTCTTCATCAGTTCCTCCCTTGTACTGGGGTAATTCGACATAAATTCGGGGAAATTCATTCGGGACATTTTCGATGCCGTAGTTGCCGCCATGATAACGAAGCGTCTCGCCCGCGACAATTATCGACAGTTTCTGCGTTCCGGTGCTGCTTCCAAAAATCTGCTTGAGGGTCTTGATAATCTGCGGTTTTGCCTGGTCGCCCCCGCTGAAATCAATTTTCATTAAGGCTTTTTGCTCCCGTTCCACGGTGGAGATGATGACATTGCAGCCGTCTGTCAGCTCTTCCATGGAAATCAGCATAAACTGCAGCAGGGCGTGCTGAAGCTGGTCCGGATTCCCCCAGACCGGCAGGCGCCTTTCAGTCAGCCGCATCGTCGGAGGGTTATGACGATGTCTCATTTTGGAATTGAGAAGCTCCACGGTGCTGGAGACGAGTTGATTGAAATCTATCAGGCGCGTCTTTGTCCGGCTGGCGCGGGAGAAATCGAGAACGTGATGCAAAACCGTTTCCGCCCGTTTGGTCTCCGCCAGAATGATATTAAGATATTCAGAATTGCCGTCCATGCCCGAGGTTGAAAGCATAAGGTTGGCAAAGCCGCCAATGACGGTCAGGGGGTTGCGCAGTTCATGCGCGATGGAGGAAGTCAATTCCCCGATTACCGACATTTTTTCCACCCGAATCATCTGCTCCTGCGATTCCGCCAATTGCCGATTAATCAGTTCCAGTTCGGCCGCATGCTCCACCAGATTATCATAGAGGCGCGAGCGCTCAATAGCAACGGCCGTATGGTTGGCAAAAGTCTGAAGGAGCTTGACGTCGGACGACGATATTCTCTTGCCGGTAATCTGGTTATCGGCGGCGATTATTCCCAATTTCTTATCTTTGCTGATTATCGGCGCCACAGCAAGATTAACCGTATGCAGACGTCGCATAATCTCACGGGATGGCTCGGGCAGCTCATCGCGCCCGGTGACATTGATGCCCATCCCTTCCTGGAGCGCTCGGCTGAAAAAAGTTTCGGACGCAAGCGGAATTCTCCAACCCGAAATCAGCGAACTGAGCGAATAATTGGAGAGATTCTCCCGGTCGCTGTAGTCTTCCAGCATCTCCTTCAGGCTTTTCTGCTGACGAGACAGCCGCGACCAGATTTCCCCCGCTTCCTCGGGGCTGCTGGGACCGATAGCCACTTTTCCTTCAAGGTAAGCGCCATCGGTATCAATCAGGAAGAGAAAGGCGCGGTTAAAACCGAGTCCCTGATTGGCGGTCACCCCG
>JBFMEF010000032.1 GCA_040753495.1 Candidatus Zixiibacteriota bacterium | reverse complement strand
GCTGATGCAATAATGTTATAGTCGAAACCGCAAGGGTTTCGACCTGCGAGAGAGCAACCTTTGAAGAGGCGTCAGTTCTCACCCCGACCGGAGTCGGGCTTAGGAACTGACGCAACTTTCTGGAAAGGCACAATGGCGGCTGCCGCAACCTTGAATTCGACAGTGGGCGAACGCGCGGGTTCGCCCCTACGGAATGTTATAGTCGAAACCGCAAGGGTTTCGATCTACGAGAGAGCAACCTTTGAAGAGGCGTCAGTTCTCACCCCGACCGGAGTCGGGATTAGGAACTGACGCAACGTTTTGGGAATGACAGATTCTGTTAGGAGAACCCGCTTGAAGCGGGAGTGACGGCGCGGGGGAAAATGTATCAGGACGGTGCGGGAAGAAACAAGATGGGATGAGCCGACAGCGTGAGGGACAGGGGAGTACGATCCCTACGGCTGACGTCGCGATATATTGTATGAACGGGGTCAGTATTAAATTGATTTGCCTTGTGTCAGTAATATAGATATCTTCAGAACGAAGGGAGACTCTAATAGGGCCGTCAGCGCCCGGAAATGTGGTAATTGGCGATGTCGTCTGATGACGATTCGAGTGATTTTATCCGCCCGCAAGAGCAATTGACAAAAAACAGCGTTGTCGGGCATTACCGGATTATTGAGAAGCTTGGCACCGGCGGAATGGGGGAGGTCTATCTTGCCGAAGACATCGAGCTTAATCGTAAGGTCGCCCTTAAATTTCTTCCTTCTCATCTCTGTCATGACGCCGAGTGCCGGTCTCGCTTTAAGAGAGAGGCGCAAGCCGCCGCCAAACTGAATCACCCCAATATCGTCACTATCCATGAAGTAAGCGAGTTTAAGGGTCGTCCCGGCATTGTCATGGAACATCTGGAAGGGCTGACCCTGGAGCGGCATCTTATAGAGAAACGGCCGAACCTGGAGGAGACGGTAGATTTGGCGATGCAGGTATGCGAGGGGTTGCAGGAAGCGCACAGTCAGGGGATTGTGCATCGCGATATTAAGCCTGCCAACATTCTGATTGATAAGAAAGGACGAGCGAAGATTCTTGACTTTGGTCTGGCGATTATAAAGGGCGCGGATAAAGTGACCAAAGCCGGTTCGACCTTAGGGACGGTCAGTTATATGTCGCCTGAGCAGACCCGGGGTGAGGAACTGGACAGCCGGTCGGATATTTTTTCTTTGGGGGTAGTTCTGTATCAGATGATAACGGGGCAGTTGCCCTTCAGGGGCGATCATGAACCGGCAGTCATTTACGCCATCGGATTTGAAGAGCCGGAGCCGCTGGCACGATTCAAGAGCGGCGTGCCGCCCGAGCTGCAGAGGATTGTAAGCAAATCGCTGGCAAAAGATCCGGCTCTCCGCTACCAGCATGCAGATGAACTTCTCGCTGACCTCAAGAGGTGCTTTAAGAGCGAATTGTCACCCGTTGATGCAAAATCGCGCTTTGACTACTGGAATCGGTATGTGGTAACCTCGGCGGTGGCAGTGTTACTTGTGATTGCCGGTTATTGGGTGGCTACGACATATTTTATATCGCAAGAAAGCAAATCTGACACGAAGCGCAAAATGCTGGCGGTCTTGCCGTTTGAAAATCTGGGGTCGCCGGAAGATGATTATTTTGCTGACGGGATGACCGAAGAGATAACAACCTGTCTGATTGGACTGTCCGGTCTGGGGGTAATTTCCCGGACCAGTTCAATGCAATATAAGAAGACGGAGAAAAGTCTCAGGCAAATCGGCAAAGAATTGAACGTTGATTTTGTCCTTGAGGGGACAATTCGCTGGGATAAGAGGAGCACGGGAAGCCGCGTGCGGATAAATCCTCAGTTAATCAGGGTTTCCGATGATTTACATCTCTGGGCGGAAAGCTACGATACCGTTCTTACCGATCTCTTTGGGGTGCAATCGACCATTGCCCGCGAAGTGGCGGCGGCGCTCGATGTGGCATTATTGCAATCGGAAGACGAACGACTCTCCCGGAAGATTGAGGTTGACCCCAAGGCGTATGATTATTATTTGAGGGGAAAGAAATATTTCAGTATTGCGGGCTACCACCACAAAGAAGTTCGTCTGGCAGAGAAGATGCAGCTCAAGTCAATCGAACTGGCGCCCGATTTTGCTCAAGCCCATGCTGAATTAGGTCTAATCTATGCCGAGATGTACTGGGAAGGAACCGATCCCTCTGAAGAATGTCTAAAACAAGCCAGAAGAATGATAGACAAAGCTTTGGCACTTGCGCCCCACGCCGCCGAGTCACACCAGGCTCTGGGCTGGTATTATTATCATGGGTTGCGCGATTTCGGCCGCGCGCTGGACGAGTTTTCCAGGGTGCTCGAATTGCAGCCGAATAATGCCATGGCCCGCGCCAGTATGGCCTGGGTGCAGCGACGTCAGGGGAAATGGAAAGAGGCGATAGAAGGACTGCAAACGGTTGTTTTGCTCGACCCCCGTGAAGCGTGGTACAAATACGAACTGGGCTTTACATATTTCTATTGCCGTCGATATCACGATGCCATCGCCCGATTTGATGAAGTGATAGATTTGCAGCCGAATACCCCGGCCGCTTATCTGGTGAAATCATTTGCGTTGCTCAATTTGACGGGTGAAACTC
>JBFMEF010000031.1 GCA_040753495.1 Candidatus Zixiibacteriota bacterium | reverse complement strand
TCGGTCCGGTGGCAGACCTACAGATTAATCCCGAGAACCGCTGCCTGGAAGGGCGCACCTTCGGCAGCAACCCGGCGCGGGTGATTCCCTTCATCGAAAAAGCTATAAAGATTGCCAGTCGCGCCGGCATACTCTCCTGCCTGAAACATTTTCCCGGCTTCGGCGCCGCCGCCAATGACCCCCATCAGGAAATTGCCGTCGCCGACTACGATGAACAGACCTTTCTCAATCGCGAGTCGCTTACCTTCAAAGCCGGAATCGGCGCCGGCGCCGATATGGTAATGACCACTCATCTTCTGACACCCGGCATCGATGAACATCCTGCCACAGTTTCTGAACGGATAGTCCAGAAACTTTTGAGAGAACGGCTCGGTTTTGACGGTATTGTCATTACCGATGACCTGCTGATGCTCGGCGCCGGTGAAATAGGGGAGGTCGGCGAACGGGCCCTCAAAGCCTTTCTTGCCGGCCACGACATTCTTCTTTTCGGCCGCGATTTTCGTGCCGCCCGCGCCGCGCTTCATTATATTAAAGCCGCCTATAAAAAAGGACTGATAGATGACGACCGTCTGGAGGCATCGCTGGATAGAATATCCGGCATCAAGTCCAAACTGGCGGCGCCGGTAATATAAGAAATAATGGCACTCGCTCAATTACTCACGAAGAAGCGGCTGATTCTGGTCGGCCTTAACTCGGGAACATCTGCCGACGGGCTTGACCTTGCCGCGATAGCGGTGACGTTCTCCGGCAGGAAACCGGAGGCGCGATTCCTTTCCGGCAAGACTGTCCCATACCCGCCCGCTCTTTCGAGGGAGATACAGCCCGCTATCGAGGGGCGCTTGCTCACGATTGACAAACTGGCGCTTCTTGACCGCAAGCTTGGGCTGTTTTTTGGAACGGAAACCGCCCGTTTCTGCGCGGCGCTTCGCCGCCGCCATCTCGCACCGCATCTGGTCGGCTCGCACGGGCAGACTATTCGCCACCTTCCCGGAAAATTAAAAATCTATGGCAGAAATGAAAGCGCCACCGTTCAGCTGGGACATCCGGAATCAATTGCGTCTTTAACTGGCCTTCCCGTTGTCGCCGATTTTCGTCAGGCCGATATAGGCTTTGGCGGTGAGGGGGCGCCTATTACCGTTTTTCCGATGCATCTTCTATTCTCCAATCGCAAAGAAAACCGTCTTCTGGTCAACATCGGCGGTATCGCCAATTATTTTTTCTTTCTGGCCGGTTCTTCTGCGGACCAGGCTGTCGCTCGCGATTGCGGTCCCGGCAACAGTCTGCTCGACCTGGCGGCCACCCGGTTTATCGGGAAAAAGTATGACCGTGATGGAAAAATGGCGGCAAAAGGTAAAATCTCCCTCCGACTTCTGACCCTGCTTCTCTCTGATAATTATCTGAAAGGGAAATACGGCAACTCCACCGGCCGGGAACGATTCGGAGCGGCTTTCCTCGACAAGGCGATTCGGTACGCGAAATCACTGGGATTGAGCCGTCAGGATATTATGGCGACTCTGGTCGAACTGACCGCTTATGTCATAGCCCGCGAAGTGCGAACTTATCTGGAAAGTTATCAGATTCCCCGCATCTATCTCTTCGGCGGCGGACTGAAAAACCGATTCCTGGTGGAACGGCTTAAAAGCAATCTCTTCACGACTGAAATATTATCGGTCAAGATTTTGGGCGCAGAGCCTGATTATCTGGAAGCGGAATGTTATGCCCTGATGGCGGCTCTGGCAATTAAAGAGGTCGCCGTCGGTTTGCCGCATATTACCGGCGCCCGCAAAAAAACGATAGCGGGAAGAATCATAAGATACTGATATTATCGTCTGCAGCGATATGAAAACCAAGAACTTCATAAAGAACCTAATGCTCCCGGGATATTTCTGGCGCATTCTGGGCGGCGCCATTCTTACCCTGATTATCTGGGGATGCGGCGCGGTGCCGCAACTCAAAGAGGGGACCGAGGCGATTCATGTCCGGCTTCCCTTTGTCAGGGTCCTTCTGGAAAACAGCGCTCAGGAGATTGAAGTTGCCAGCAATGGCTCATTCGCGCTGGAATGCCGTCGCGGGGGGCGCAATACGGTCTATTATTCCTCGCAATCGCTTACCGTCACCCAGGACCGGGGGTTGCTCATCGTTCGCACCAGGAAAGGGATGCTGGGAGAGCGGTTTGAGGAAATCCTCGTGTCGCCCCGCGGGGGAAGAAACTTCCTCGAATATAATAATCGCCGCTACCGCGGGCTGTTTCGGATTTTCCCGAGCGGGATGAATCTTCGCCTGGTGAATATAGTCTATATGGAAGACTATCTCAAAGGGGTGGTCCCTCCGGAAATCGGAAAGGTAACGGAAGAGGATTTTGAAGCTATCAAGGCGCAGGCGGTCGCGGCGAGAACCTACTCGCTGCGGTATCTTTCGCAGTATCCTAACGAGCCGTATGACCTCAAATCGGACGTCGCCGACCAACTGTACGAAGGGGTCGAAGCCGAAGTTCCGCTTATATCAAAAGCGGTGGAGGAGACCCGCGGTTATGTTATCAAGTTCGAGGACTCTCTCATCAATGCTTACTACCATTCCACCTGCGGCGGATATACCGACGACATCGACGAGGTCTGGGATAAACCGTCAGCGCCATATCTGCGCGCCGTTAATGACAGCGGCGCCTGTCAATGGTCCAAATATTTCCGCTGGCAGGAATCATTCACTTCGGAGCAACTGAAGATGCGACTGGAGCAGTACCTCTCGGCTGACCGGGGGAAAGATATCGAAATCGGGGAAATTACCGGTATTGAAATAGTTGAGCGGACCGCCGGCGGAAGAGTTTTTGATATTTTGGTCAAGACCGATAGCCGCGATTATCGTTTTGGCAA
Source organism: Candidatus Zixiibacteriota bacterium (assembly GCA_040753495.1). Lineage (NCBI taxonomy): Bacteria > Pseudomonadati > Candidatus Zixiibacteriota > Candidatus Zixiibacteriota bacterium. The sequence continues at coordinate 599 of JBFMEF010000031.1, read as the reverse complement.
AGACAGGGTCCGCTGGGTCTTTAAGCGGGCTTCTAACCCGGCATTGATTCTGCAGTCAGCACGATTCGATGTAAATCCTCAGTACAACTCCGCCGGAAAATTGATTGGGGTTGACTTTGAAGGGGGCGGTTACGGTCATGGGGTCGGGATGTGCCAGTGCGGCGCCCTCGGAATGGCACGCGCCGGCAAGAAATTCGACCAGATTCTGATGACCTATTACCGGCATACCAAACTGGTCAAATTATATTGATACATTATTAGTCTCACCGGCACAATCTTACGTCTGAATCTCTGACGGACGACAACATCCCTTTTTCATTTTCAGTCAGGTTGAAATTTCCTGCTGCCTTTGTTATTTTTACTCCGTGAATCGGGACGAATCTAAGAAGGCAGCTATTGTCAATTCCCGCCAGGCGCTCCGTCCCGGCGGCGATGACCTCTGGATAGTCAGAAGCAGGGAGGCTGTTGCCGACGCTGTCGGCCGCAATCATACCATTGTTGCCTCGGTCGGAATGAACGCCTGGGAGATTCCTCTCTATTTCGCATCACGCTCCGGAGCGCGACTGGAACTGGTTGTGCCGGTAATTCGGGATGATGAG
>JBFMEF010000030.1 GCA_040753495.1 Candidatus Zixiibacteriota bacterium | reverse complement strand
TTTTTCAGGCGGAAGATATCCAGAATTATTTTAAGGACGGCCGAAAGTTCGGCGTCAAAATGGAATATCTCCAGCCGACCGAGGATTACGGCACCGCCGGCGCTGTCCGCTTTGCCGACAGCTTCATCGATGAAACCGTCTTAATCATTTCCGGCGACCTGATTACCGATTTCGACCTCTCCCGGGCGATTGAGTGGCATCACCAGAAAAAATCGGAAGCGACTATTCTGTTGACGCGGGTGGAAAATCCGCTGCCGTATGGGATTGTCATTACCGAGGAAGATGGCCGTATTGTCCGTTTTCTCGAAAAACCGTCCTGGGGTGAGATGTTCTCCGATACCATCAACACCGGAATCTACATCCTCGAGCCGCATACGGTCCGGTTGATTCCCCCCAAAACCAACTTCGATTTTTCCCAGAATCTCTATCCCCTGATGCTTTCGAAGAAAATGGGGCTGTATGGAATGATTGCCGAAGGGTACTGGAAAGATGTCGGCAATATTGATGAATATGCCCGCGCGCATGATGACCTCCTTTCCGGCAATATCAATCTCGACCTTGGTCTGGAGAGAATGGCTGTCGGCGACGGCACTCTCTATTTCGGGAAAAATGTCTCCCTTGGTAAAGACCTCAAAGTCGGCGGGGTGGTTATTGTCGGAAACAACGCCGTAATCGGCAACAACTCCGAATTAAACTATTCTGTTATCGGCTCCCGCTCGAAAGTCGGTGAAGGCAGCGAAATCAACCATACCGTCATCTGGGCCGATTCCTGGGTCGGCGCCCACTCGCAACTGGAGCGCTCCATTATCTGCGCCAACGCCCGTATCGGCGACAATGTCGTTCTTCTCGACAATGTCATAATCTCTGACGACTGCACAATCGGTTCCGGAGCCACTATCAAAGCCAACTGCAAGGTCTGGCCCGGGAAGTCGGTCGATGAAGGCGCTATTCTTTCCACCTCACTGGTCTGGGGCGACAAATGGAACCGCGAACTTTTCACTCAGTCAAAGGTAACCGGACTGGCTTTAACCGAGCTGACCCCCGAAATGACCGTAAAACTGGGCGCCGCCTTTGGCGCTTATCTCGGTCCCGGCAAGACCGTGGTGACCAGCCGCGATGCCTCCGACGTCTCCCGTCTGCTCAAACGCGGTCTTATCTCCGGATTCCTCGCCGCCGGCGTTGACGTCGACGACCTGGAAATGATGCCGATTCCGGTGGTGCGCTACGCCCTCCGTAACGGCACCTACGGCGCCGGCGTCTACGTCCGCCACAATCCCGATGACTACCGTTTGATTGATATCATTTTCTTCAATGGCGACGGCCTCGATATGCCGACTGCCACCCTCAAAAAAGTGGAACGGCTCTATTTTGGCGAAGATTTCCGCCGCGCCACCCTGGATGAAATAGGCCATCTCGATATGCCGCAGGGTGTGCTCGAAAATTACCGCTCCGATTTCATCTCCGTCCTTAAGCCGGATGTCATCCGCAAAGCCGGTTTCAAAGTGGTGATTGATTACGCCAATGGCGGCGCTTCGCTGGTGTTCCCGACCATATTCTCGCAATTGGGAATTAACGTCATCGCTCTCAATGCCTATCTTGACCCCCGCCAGTTCTCCCGTCATCCCGATGAAACGGCGGAATCTATCGTGCAACTTTCTTCCATCGTCCGCTCCCTTCACGCCGATATCGGCTTTCATATCAATCCCGCGGCGGAGAAACTGACCGTGGTCGATGAAAACGGCAACCTGATAGACTCGCAGCTGTTGCTGCTTCTGGTAACCGACCTCTTCCTTCGCTCCCATCCCTCGCGACGCATCGCCGTGCCGGTCTCGGCATCGATGGGGGTCGAAGATATCGCTTCCCGTTACGGCGTGGAAGTCCTGCGCGTGCGCAATACCCATCTTTCCATGATGGAAGCCTTCGCCGCCGGCGGCGTTGACTATGTCGGCGGCACCCTTGGCGGGTTCATCTTCCCCAGTTTCCAGATGGGAACCGATGCCATCCTCGCGATTGCTTTTATTCTGGAAATGATGGCAAAGGAAAAAGTCCGTCTCGGCGAAATGCGCGGCGAGTATGAAAAATACCTGCGGAAAGAAATCAAAGTCCCCTGCCCCTGGTCGAAAAAAGGACAGGTGATGCGCAAGATAATCACCAGCACCAATAATAAGAGCCGTCAATTAATTGACGGAGTCAGGATTTTCGAATCGAACGGATGGGTCTTAATTGCCCCCGATAGCCTGACCGCCGCCTTCTCGATTCAAGCCGAATCTTCATCGCGCGAAGCGCTGGAAGAACTGGTCAGCCATTACCGGGTGCTGGTCGAAGAAGCGCAGAATTGAGCGTCAACGCGCCCGGTTTCAGAGAGAAGTATGATTGGGGCCGACTCCTATGTCTTTGCGCCGCCCCTTAAGCGCAATTGTCAAAACCCCCTCTCGCGCCACGCAATGCACACATGGCTCGGGGGGATTTTGACCTACGCCGCTGAAAATTACCGCGATGAGTTAATGAGTTACCAGCAGATGTGGACATCTGCCAGGCACGAGAATTGATAATCAACGAGCAAGTTCTCAGAGTGAAGTATTAGCGGGCCAGGACCCCGACCTGCCCGCCAGTGGCGGGCGGTTTCCACATTATCATCTTGATCCATTCAAGCGACTCTCGTATCTCCCCTCACTGCCACTTAAACACTTTGCGCATGATTATCTCCGCCAGGCAGAATTTGGTGAATGCCGACTGAAGCATATTCGCCCCCACAAACGCCGCCAGTATCATCCAATACGGCGAGACCCAAAGGGTCAACGCTAAAGACGTCAAAATAAGTGTCCCCGCCAGAACCCTGATACGATGCTCAATACTCATATCCAATTCCTCTCTGACTATGATACCTCATTCGCTAATCTATCCGGTCAGGTTTCTGCCCCGACTTTTTCTGTCGGGGCGGTGCCTGACTGTTCCCCCCACTAATCACTCTTATATTTCAAAATCCGTAGGTCGCCCGGGCATACAGATTATCGTTCAACTGAAACATTCCAAAATCGGTGAAACGTTTGTTGCCGTCGAATATATTCCCGCCGACCGTCACCGTCATATTGTCGGTCAACTTATAGTCGGCGGAAAAGCGGTAGTACAAGTCTTCATCGGACGGCGACCAGAAGATAAAACTGCTGAGTATTATTGTCTCCATTCGAAACCGTCCGCTAATCCGTGACGTCACCAGCGACCGGAATTCATCCTCCTTGTCGTTTCCGACCAAGTTCCTCTCGTACCGTTCGTACTGAAGCATTTTCTCCGCCTGGTACTGAATGTTGGCGGTAATGTCACTGGCTATCTGTTTCTCAAAACCGACCAGACCCTGGATATTGCTGTTGGGGATTCCCGGCTTTTCGCCGCACTGGTCGTCATAACTGTGAAAATATCCCCCCTCGAGCCAGAATACGCCGCCTCCGGCCTGCCCTCGCGCCGAGGCGCCATAAATATTCAGCCGCGGATAAAACGGCATCATCGAGACAAAATCAAACCCGACCGGGTTCTTGAAAAATCCTTTGTATCCATAAAGAGCCAACGCCATCCCGCCAACTGTTTTCTGGAATCGTCCCGCCAGTTCCGAGTTCCGAATGCTCTCCGCCGGAAGCGGTACCGCAAACGGCTCGGCGGCAAAATCGCCGCTCATTGGGCTGTAATACGAAAATCTCCCGGTAGCCGGTGTCCGATTCGGTGCAAAGCGCGGCGTCCAGACAAGCGCCAGTTCCCCCAGCGGCGAATAGTACTCGCTCCGCAGCGCCGTCTGCGGCGCTTTCAGATACTGGTCCTCCCGCCCCGCGAAAAATGATTCGTAATCTTTGGCAAAAACATCATTGATAAAAATCAGGTCGCCGGTTCCCCAGGTCAGAATTTGTCGCCCCACCTTGAAATCGATTTTCCCCAGCAACGTAAATTTGGCAAATGCCTCGCGCAGTTCCCAGTCGTTGCCGCCGGCAACTATTTCATCATTGAAGAAATCCGCCCGCGCAAAGACTTCGGCAATATCGGCATTATGCTCCATCCGCAGTTGCAGCCGAACCTCCGAGGCGGTGTAATCCGACGACGTCGGATTTTTCTCCTGCAATCTTCCTCCCCAGAGTCCCTGCACAAAACCGTTTATCGGTATCCCCTGGGCGCTGACAACTTTCACGGTCGAAATCGATATGAGAAAGAGCAGCGCCGCGGTCAGAATATTTTTTCGTGCATACATAGTCGCGCTCACCTTTCCTTACTTTATATATTCCCGCGGAGGGGTCTTAAGATACCGCTCTGTAAACAGGTCGGCTTTGACTCCCAGGTTATATTTGATGGAGTTAAATGATACCACCGTGTAGCGGTTCTTCTGCATATTTTGCATCTTCCGTTCCGTTACGGTCGGGATATTGTCTATCGTCTCAATCTTCTCCGCCGTCAGCACCCGCTCCAGTTTGTCCTTGGCGTCATAGTACTCTTCTTTAAGTGGGAGATACAGTTCCTTGTCGATATAGCTGACCCGACGGGAAAATCCCTTATATGGCTTAATCGGTTTCGACTCGAGGATGAAAACATCACGGTCATTCAGTCTCGTCTCTCCCGTCAAGGTATGATTGTCTTCGGTCCAGAGACGTCCCGAAACATCTTCATAGGTGAAATCCGATCCGACAAAACTGGAATTTTTGTCGTCGGCCGCAATCGGCTTTATCAGATCGACGGCCGGCACATATATCCAGCGCTTATCGTTACCGGCCGCACTCTTATGCACCATGAAGGTCATCCGCTGCACATCGGAGGGTTCATAAAAATAAGTGTAATACTTCTGGTCGCCGCCGTCGGCTTCATCCATCCGCAGCATGCTGAAACGGCGGTTCCGCTCGTTCCCTTTGCTGTCCACAATCTTCATGCTGACTTCCGCCAGTCCGTCATTGGCGGCGTAGTAGTAGTTGAGATGCGCCTTCTTGGCGATTTCCACCGCATCCTGAGCATTGGCGGAAAGGGCGAGCAAAGTCGCTATTGCGACTGTTCCCAGAGTTCTGCTGATTTTCGTTTTCATCTTATATACCTCACTTTGTTATTTTCATTCTTTAATTGGTAGCGACCTTTTCATGGTTCACCACAGTTTTCTTCACCGCGAAAAGCGAGCGATGATACTGCTTCATTATTGCCGGCAGAAGAAATAGTGTCACCATTCCGGATACCAGCATGATGGCGAGGAAAAATGTCCCCACCGTTATATACGGCACCAGGTTGGAGAAAAGCATCGGGACAAAACCGATGGCAATGACAATAATATTTCTGGCAATTGCCCGTCCGGTCCCCTCAAATATCTCATGAAATGATTCTCTGAAATCGGGATTGCGCCGGAAATTCATCTTGAACCGCTCTATGAAATGAATCGCAAAATCAATCGACAGCCCCAGCGTCAGCGCCGAAAGCACCGCCACCGGCATATCATACGGCTTGCCGATAAATCCGATAAAGGCATATATCGCCATAACGGTAATGGTGAGAGGAAGCATTGAAATGAAACCCCACCGAATCGACCGAAAGAGAATTATCATCATTATAAGGACTATGACAAAAGTGCTTAAGAACGACATTCTCATTCCGCTGACCATCTGCTTCTGCCATTCAATATTGATGTACGGCAGCCCGGCCCAGTGCGCCTGGATGCCGGTCGGCGGGGGATTGTCGCGAATGTACTGCTCTGCTCGTTCCACCACCCGCGAGACCGCCTTATTATCACCGTCACGCAACTGCACCCAGAGATTGGCGCGGTCGTAATCGCTGGTGACAAACTTGAAAAGGTCCTCCGGGTCGCCGCCCGACATCTCGAACATGAAAAGCATCTGCCCCACTTCATCCGACGTCCCCGGGATATACATCTGCGCCGAATCGGCGCCAAACAACTCATACCGGACTTTTTTCACCACATCGGTCACGCCGGTCGTGGCGCCGACAATCGGGTCTTGCTCCAGGTCGCGCTGAAGACTTTCAATATACTTCTGCACCTCCGGGCGCTTTATTGCCTCCGGCTCGCCGGCGTCAACCACCAGATAATTCATGTATGTCCCGGCAAGATGCTGATTCATTACAATGTCAGCCTGACGAATCGGGTGCGACTTCTTGAACCATTTGACCGGATTATCGTTGATTTCCAGCATGGAAAGACCGACTCCCGAGACCACCGCCACTATCACCGCCGTGACAATAATGGCGCCGCTTCGCTTCCATGAGAAATCCCGAATCCGGTGAAGAATTCTCGACATCAATCCATGTTTGTCATCGGAGCGGCCGAAATTCCGAAGCGCCGCATCCGGTATCAGAATTCCTATCGCCGGATTCAAAGTCAGCGACAGCGCCCACGACACCAGCACACCAAACGCCACAAAGATTCCGAAAACCTGCACCGGCGGAATCGGCGTCGTCGCCAGTGACGCAAACCCGGCAATGGTGGTAAGTGAGGTGAAAAGAAGCGGCAGGAAAAGTTCGCCTATGGTATGCCGGATGGTGGCGTCCTTATGTTTGTACTTGCTGAAACGGTCGTGGAACTCTGAAATGATATGAATCGAATTCAGCACCGCTATCGGTATCAGGAATATCGGAATCATCGACGACATTATATGCACCGTGTTGCCGGTCAGAATGAGAAGCCCCATCGACCAGATTACGGTTACTATCGCCACCAGCATCGGCACCATCACCACCCGGAAATTCCGGAAGAAGGCGAACATCAGAAGAAAAATTATCAGGAATGCCGCCGGCGCCGAATAAACCATCTGAGTGAACATCTCCGCCCCAAAAGAGTCCTCCGCCACCGGAAGCCCCGCGATATGATAGACCTCATCCTTCCCATATTTTTTCGTAATCTCATTAATCTCGCCGGCAATCCGGTGCGACATCGTTTTAGACTCAATCGGAATAAAAAGGGCAATCGCCTTGCCGTCATCGGACGCCAGCTTTCCCCGCAATATCGGATTCTCTTTTATCCGCGCCAGAATATGCTCCGCCTCCTCCGGCGTGCTAATTTCGCCGCTCATCAACGGTTCGATAATCAACACTCCCCCTTCCCCCTGTTTGATATCATCCACTTCGGAGGGGGCAAGAATATCATCAACTATTACCCCTTCAATATTCTTAATATCGTTGGTGATGGCGTAAATCCGGTTAAGAAGGTCGGGGGTGAAAGCGTTCTCGTCCGACACCACACCGACCGCGATAAAATCAGAAAGCCCGAAATCCTCTTTGGTTTGATGGTCAAAGAGACGCACCTTCGAGTCGGCCGGAAGCATATTCTCCGGGTCGGTATCGATTTTGATTTTCGGGAATTGAAAGGAAAAAAATATGGTAATGAGGGCGGTTAAGCCGATCACTACCCAGGGGAATATAATCGCAAATCCAACAATCCGTTCTTTCATACTACCACCAGAAATCTCCAAAAGGTTTTAGGTATTTAGTGAATTGGATAGGACGGCAGGCGAAACGATTCAAGAAATTCTGATATTTTTTATCTTAATTATTGGCAGATGCGGTATCTGCTTTGAAAATTTGCTAAGGCATTGAACTATGAGATGTTACAGGCGGCGCGGGAGAATCCGGAGGGTTTAAACCCCGCCTGTGGCGGTGGTTCTGGCGGAATCATCCTTCAGATAACTCAGCGCTGAGAAGCCCCGAATCTCTATAATTGTTGCCTTAATTCCGCTAAATGGTCCACCGCGGTCAACCGCAACTCATTTCTTCCCGAACTTCTGACGCCATCTCTCACTCAGCCGGGCGTTGATGCGGCGGGAGAGTTCCTCCGGAAGTTCCTCGCAGCGGCCATCCTCGCGGCAGATTTTCACCGTCTGGCGCAGCGTATCGAGCATCACCTTGCAGTCGGGGCATTCCCCCAGATGAGCCTCAATCT
>JBFMEF010000029.1 GCA_040753495.1 Candidatus Zixiibacteriota bacterium | reverse complement strand
CGGCCGCCGTCATATGCCGTAACATATTAATAATATGAGAGTTAGACCTATAGAGGTAGGGCCGGTAATATTCTGCCAAAGTTCGATTTTTTCAATGGTCCGGGGGCAAACAGGCGGCTTTTTGCCTTTGGCGCCACGAAGAATATGGGATTTTCCCCATACTGAGTGGTATATTGGCAGACGGCATCCGGGCGAGCGATTAAGCTTGAAGATTCCGCCCCGTTGTTTTATAAATGAGGTAATAATCAGAGATAGTTGTATGAGAGGTGAAGATGGCACAACATTATAAGCTATATCTGGCGGGAAACTGGGTGGAGCGCGACCGGAAGATAGAAGTGCGCTCGCCGTATGATGATTCTCTGGTCGGTACCGTAGCGGCGGCCGGGGCGACTGATTATACGGCTGCGATTGATGCCGCGCAGCAGGCGTTTGCGACGACCCGCGAGTTGCCATCATATAAGCGCGAGGATGCCTGTCTCTATATAGCGCAGGGTTTGGAAAAGGAGATTGAACGTTTCGCCCGTATGATGTGCCTGGAGGTGGGAAAGGTCTGTCGTGACGCCGTCGGTGAGGTCAAGCGGGCGATCGGGGTATTTAGAACGGCAGCGGAAGAGGCAAAACGAATCGGCGGGGAGATAATCGACCTCGACTGGGCGGTCGGCTCCGAAGAGCGAATAGGCTTAGTGCGGCGTTTTCCGCTGGGGGTTGTGGCCGGCATCTCTCCTTTCAATTTTCCGCTGAACCTGGTGGCTCATAAGATTGCGCCGGCAATTGCCAGCGGTAACGGCATGGTCCTGAAACCGGCCTCCAAGACACCTATTATCGCCCTGATGCTGGCCGAACTGATTGAAAAATCAGGATATCCGCCGCAGGCGATTTCAATTCTCCCCGGGTCGTCAAAAGATGCCGCCCCGCTTATAGATGATGAGCGAGTCAAGCTGATTACTTTCACCGGTTCCCCTGAAGTCGGCTGGTGGATTAAGGAAAAAGGCAAAGAGAAGAAGGTAGTGCTGGAGCTGGGAGGGAACGCCGGGGTGGCGGTGGCTGATGACGCCGACCTGGAATATGCCGCCAATCGTCTGCTCTATGGCGCCTTCGGACAAGCCGGGCAGTCTTGTATCTCTGTTCAGAGGATTTATCTCCATAAAGATATCGCAAACTCCTTTCTCTCAATCTTCAAAGACAAAATCAAAAATCTGAAAATGGGCGACCCGCAGAAACCGGAAACTGACTTGGGCCCAATGGTTGACAATGAATCGGCCGAGCGGGTGGAGCAGTGGATTGCCGAAGCGGTCAAAGGCGGGGCAAAGATAATCACCGGCGGCAAGAGAAACGGCCGTTTCCTGGAGCCGACTCTTCTGGGCAACGTGCGACAGGATATGAAAGTATGTTTCAAAGAGGTTTTCGCCCCGCTGGCAATCATATTCGAATATTCTGATTTCAGGGAGATGGTGGCAGAAATCAATAATTCGGCGTATGGACTGCAGGCAGGGATTTTCACGCAGCGGATAAAAGATATCTTCTACGCTTATAAACATCTCGAAGTCGGCGGGGTGATAATAAACGATATCTCTACCTACCGGGCGGACCATCAACCGTACGGCGGGGTCAAGCAGTCGGGTACCGGGCGGGAGGGAGTGAAGTATGCCATAGAGGATATGACAGAAATGAGATTTTTGGGGCTGAATCTGAAATAACGAAAGAAGACTTTACAGACTGAAAAATTCTGCAAGAGGAGATAGAGAGTGATGCTTTTGGGCGCGCATATGTCGATTGCGGGAGGAGTCTATAACGCCGTGCTGGACGGCAAGAAGGCGACCTGTGATACAATTCAGATATTCACCAAGTCCTCCAATCAGTGGCGCGCCAAGCCGCTGACCGACGAAGAGGTCGAGCGTTTCTTTGCCGAGCAGAAAAACACCGGCGTGACCGTTTCCTGCGCGCACGACAGTTATCTGATTAATCTTGGCTCCCCTGATGAAGAACTCTATAAAAAGTCGTATGAGGCGTTCCAAATCGAATTGGAGCGATGTGACATCCTGAAAGTCCCCAATCTGGTAATGCATCCCGGC
>JBFMEF010000028.1 GCA_040753495.1 Candidatus Zixiibacteriota bacterium | reverse complement strand
GCATCGCCTTTGTCATCTTTTTGGTTTCAACGGAATCGGCCGGCACTCCGACTTTCATATTTGGTAAGCCGCACAATTGAAACAACGCCTCCAATTCCTGGTGCGTGGCGCCATCCGGACCCACGGAAATCCCACCATGAGCGCCAACTATTAGAACATTGAAGTCCCCGTAACAGACCGAAACCCGCAGCTGGTCAAGGTTACGCGCCGAGGAGAAGACCCCATAGGTTCCGAAAACCGGAAGTTTCCCCTCTTTTGCCAGACCGGCCGCAACCGTGGTTCCCCCCTGCTCCGCGACCCCGACCGAAATCCATCTTCTCTTTCTCTCGGGATGATTCTTATAGAAGTCGGAAATCGTAATTGAATCAGAAATATCAGCGCCGATGCAAACTACCCGTTCATCGCCGCCATATTCATCCAATGCCCGTCCCAGCCCTTTTCGGGTCGGGTCCATCTCCACTTTCATTAATTCTTGCTTATTCCACCAGTAATCCTTTGAGAACTTCGGTATTTTGGCATCAAGTTTCTTCTCAATCATCGCCTGATGGTCTTTTCCCACCTTCATGAAGGCTTCTATATCAAAGCGCTTCGACAAACCGAGTTCCACCAGCGCCTTCAACATCTCATCTTTGTTGGGTGGTTTTCCGTGCCAGCCGACAACATTCTCCATGAAACTGACCCCCCTCCCCTTAATGGTGCGAGCCAGAATAAGGGTCGGTTTCTCTATCGATTGGCAGGCTTTTTCGAGCGCTGGAACAATCTGCTCAATACTATGGCCGTCAATATCGATAACATCCCATTTGAAGGCTTTATATTTATCAACCAGCGGCTCTATATCCTGGACTTCCTTGACTAAGCCATCAATCTGAAGACGGTTGAAATCGATGATATTGATAAAATTGTTAAGTTTGAAATTCCCCGCCTCCATTACCGCTTCCCAGATAGAGCCTTCCTGATGTTCGCCATCGGATGTAATGGCAAAGACTCTGTGCTTTTTATTGTCGAGTTTCGCCGCTAAAGCCATTCCTACCGCGACGGACAATCCCTGGCCCAGAGAGCCGGATGAAATCTCTACCCCAGCGAGGTCTTTCCGATGGGGATGTCCCTGAAACGGGGCGCCCAGCATTCGCAATTTTGCCAGTTCCTGCTCCGGAAAGTATCCTGAAACGGCCAGAGCGACATATAGCGCCGGCGCTTTGTGTCCTGCCGACCAGACTATGCGGTCCCTTTCATCCCAGGCCGGATTCTTTGGGTCGTGCCTGGCGACTTTGAGATAAAGACTGGACAGAATATCCATCATCGATAAGGTGCCGCCGGAATGACCCGACTGGCCCGAGCAGAGAGAAAGCATATCCAGCCCGCGCATATAATTGGCGCGCTCTTTCAATTCCTCTATAGTGTAATCTTTCAATATCTTTCCGGTCTTGGAATCAAGGAGTGGCATCGTACCTCCGCATCCTCAAGATTGTGAATTTTTTAACATAATGTACGGAGAATATATTACTTCTGAAGTCAAAGTCAACCCTTTTTCAGAGCAGACGCTGCATCGCCCGCTTGACCTTAACCTGCAGAACATCAAGGGATTTGCTATTGGATATGATAATGTCGGCATGTTCCTTCAAAACAGAATCAGGCAGCTGCGAACCTAATCTTGCCCGGGCCTCAGCAACCGAATATCCCTTCTTAAGAAGCCGCTCAAGGCATATGCGATCCGGAGCCTGGACCAGAATAACTTTATCGACTTTCTTCTGCCATCCCCAATCGATGAGCAAAGCGGCATCTACAACCACTATTCTATTGCGTTTCAATGAGATTTTAGCCTGATGGTCAAGTTCTCTCAGTAGAAAGGGATGGACAATCTCATTGAGCCGTCGTCGGCTTTCTTCATTAGCCAGAGCCAGACGTCCCAATTTACGACGGTTCAATTTTCCTTTTTTATCTATTATCCCTTCGCCAAATCCGCGCACCAGTTTCTTGAGTACAGCCGGCTTATTATCTACGACCGCTTTGCCGATGGCATCGGCCGAAATCACTAATGCGCCAAACTGCTTCAAAATTCTGGCTACTTCGCTTTTCCCGGTTCCGATTCTTCCGGTCAATCCCAGCAACATTCTAAATCCGCCTCATTTCGTCTCTAACCAGTTCTTGCCTACACCGATATCGACCACTATCGGAACGCGCAGTCTTAACGCCCCCTCCATTTCGTTTCTGACTACTTCCTTGAGCCGGGGCATCTCCTCTTCGTAAGCATCAAAGACCAGTTCGTCGTGAACCTGCAGAATCAAGCGGGAGCGCCAGTCTTTTATTTTGTCGTAGACCCGAATCATCGCTATCTTTATCATATCGGCGGCGGTTCCCTGTATCGGGGTATTTATCGCCGTTCTCTCGGCGAACTGACGAACCTGGAAATTCTTGGCGTTTATTTCCGGTAGATACCTGATTCGGTTTAGAAGGGTGGTAACATACCCCAGCTTTCGGGCTGATTCAATGGTACTTTCCATATATTTTTTGATACCGGGGTAGCGGGCAAAATATGTATCAATGAAATCTTTAGATTGCGTGACATCGAGTTCCGTCTGTTGCGACAAACCGTAAGCGGTCACGCCATAGATGACGGCGAAATTGGCCGTTTTTGCCTGACGCCGCATCTCCGGAGTTACCCTCTCCATCGGTACGCCAAAAACTTCCGCCGCCGTCCGGGCATGAATATCTTCATGATTCTGAAACGCCTCGATAAGTTTGGGGTCTTCCGAATAGTGGGCGAGGATTCTCAATTCTATTTGCGAATAATCGGCCGAGAGAATATAACAGTCGCGGTCTCCCGGAATAAATGCCTTGCGAATCTTCCGTCCAATTTCAGTCCGAATCGGAATATTCTGCAGATTGGGGTCGGTCGATGACAACCGTCCGGTCGCCGCTATCGTTTGATTAAAAGAGGTATGCACGCGACCAGTGCGAGGATTTATCAGCCTTGGTATGGCATCAACATAGGTGCTTTTCAGCTTGGTCAACTGACGATAGTCGAGAATCAGCCGCGGCAGGTCGTGCACGGCAGCAAGCTCTTCCAGAACCCGCACGTCTGTTGAAAGATTGGTCTTCTTGGCCGTTTTCCCCTTCGAGGGAAGTTTCAGTTCTTCAAACAGAACCTTCGAGAGTTGTTGCGTTGAATTGATATTGAATTCATGCCCGGCTTCGACATAGATATCGGCGGTCAATTTTTCCAGCAGGGTATCAATCTCCTTCGACATTGCCGCCAGATAATCGGCATCAACCCGCACCCCGGTTTCTTCCATCGCCGCCAGCACTTTCACCAGCGGTAACTCAACGTTGTAATATAGATTCTGAAGTTTCAATTCCTCGATTTTCGGCGCCAGCACACCGCGCAACCTGAAAGTATAATCGGCATCCTCGGCCGAATAAAAGGTCGCCTTGTCAACATCAACCTCCGCAAAAGATAACTGCTTCTTTCCGGTTCCGATCAGGTCGGTTATAGGCTGCATCCGATAATTGAAATACTCGAAAGCCAGATGATCCAGATTGTGCTGGCGACCCGAGGGATTAATCACATAAGACGCCAGCATGGTATCGAATCCGATCGGCTCAATATCGAGTCCGCTGCGGTGAAGCACCTCCAGGTCGTACTTTATATTCTGTCCGAATTTCTGGATTTTCTTGTCGGTCAAGAATGAAGATAGCTGATGTTTACTTTCATTTAAAGGGAGATTCCGCTCCCGTTCCTTATGCCCCAGAGGCAAATAGTAGGCCTTCCCGGCCTCGCCGCAGAGCGAGACTCCGACCAGTTCAGCGGAAAGAGGGTCAAGCGAGGTTGTCTCGGTATCGACAGCCACTTCCTTTTTCCGGGATAATTCTTGGAGAACCTCACGAAGTTTATCAATTGTATCTACCGTCCGATAACTGACTTTAGCCTTTGTTTCCGGCGGGGAAATATCGGCTCCCGGAGAAAAGAGGTCACCCCCTTTCTCTTTTGCCAGCAAACTCAGAAGAGAGCCGAACTCCATCTCCAGAAAAAGCTTCTTTGCTTTCTCAAAATTTATCTCTCCCCGTTTCAGATTCTCCAGAGAGAATTTTATCGGCACGGAGGTATTCAAGGTAACCAGAGTTTTTGACAGTTCCGCCTTATCGACATTTTCCTCTATTTTTGTCCGCACACCTTTGGCTTTAATCTGTGAACGATTTTTAAGCACCGCCTCCAAACTGCCAAATTCTTCAATCAAAGAAATGGCGGTTTTGGGACCGATTCCCGGCACCCCCGGCACATTGTCCGATGAATCCCCCATCAGCGCCAGAGTATCAATGACCTTCTCCGGCGGCACGCCAAATTTGGCAATCACTCCCTCACGGTCCAATTTCTCCGGAGGAAGCGCCCCTTTCTGCGGATTGTAAATCTTCACCCGGTCAGACACCAACTGGAAAAGGTCTTTGTCACCCGAGACAATCCAGATATTCATTCCGGCGGCTTCCGCTTCCTTTGCCAGAGTCCCGATAATGTCGTCCGCTTCATATCCTTCCATTTCCAGCGCCGGAAGATTGAGCGCCTCCACCGCTTCTCTGATGCGCGGCAGTTGCTCCACCAATTCTTCGGGCATTTTGGCGCGCGTTGATTTATATTCGCCGTACATTTGATGGCGGAATGTGGGCGCTTTGGTGTCGAAAATCACCGCCATATAGTCAGGATTTTCATCCTTTATCACCTTGAGAAGCGAATTCAGAAAACCGAATGTCGCCGAGGTATTCTCCCCTTTGGAGTTGATGAGCGGGTTTCTAATGAAAGCAAAAAAGGCGCGGTAGAAAATTGCCGAGCCATCGACAAGAAATAACGTCCGCTCTTTCATTGATACAGACCCCGGCTGAGCACCAGCCGTCGCACTTCCTCCGGCACGAGATACTGAATAGACCTCTTATCCTTGACCATCTGGCGAATCATAGTCGAGGAAATCTCCACCTGCGGCATGGGAAATCTCTCAAAGTATTTCGCCCAGGGGGATGCGGCAAACTGGTCATCATATCCGGGGCGATTGCCAACCACAATCTTCACCCGCTTCACCAGTTCTTCCGGTTTATGCCAGCGGTCAAACTGGGTGATATTGTCCGCTCCCAGAATCAGATGCCATTGCACCCCCGGAAATTTGAGATTCAGGTAGTCAATTATGGCAATGGTATATCCGGGGCTCTTAAGTTCCTTTTCAAAATCGGAAGACTGGAAAACTTCATGCCCCTCGAGAGCAAGACGAGTCATTAGACAGCGGTCTTCAAAGGATGCCACCGGCGGCTGGGCGCGATGCGGCGGATTGAAGCTGGGATGCAATATCAATCCGTCAAACTTAAAGTGATTATACGCCGCCTGAGCCAGGATAAGATGTCCGTAATGAATCGGGTCAAACAGCCCCCCCAAAAGACCCCAGCGAGAGCCGCTATTTGGAGCCGTCCGCAACATTTGCGCTATCCAATTGCGGAGTTATTCTGGCGATATATTCTTTCGCCTCCGGAACCAGTTCATGGGTGGGGTATATCGACAGGAAGCTGTTGAACTTCTCCAGTGCCGTCGCGAGCCGTTGCAGGCGATAGTTCACTTCTCCCAGTTTGAACAGAGCCAGACTTCCGTAAGGGGTCGAGGTATATTCGTCAACCACCAATTGAAAATAGATTTCGGCGGCAACCAAGTCCGACATTTTCCAGTAAAGCATGCCGTTCTCATATTCTTTGTGCGCCAGTCTGGTTTGCGCCTTTAGTATCACTTCCCGCGCCGACTCAAGAAGCGGGGAATCGGGGTTGTCAACTATAAAATCTTCCATCGCCGAAATCGCTTTCTTAAGGTCTTCCTGGTCCAAAGCGTAATGACCCGGGGTGCTCTTGAAATAGCAGACACCGGCCATATACTGGGCGTCATCAACAAAATCCGATTTGGGGTAATTGCTGATCAGACGGTTAAATTCCACCGCCGCCAGGGCATAGTCTTCATTCTGAAAGTAGGATTGGGCTAAGTAATACTGAGCGGTATCGACCACCGTAGCGCCGGGAAAATTAAATATTACCTTCTGGAACCCTTCAATCGCTTTCAAGTAATGTTTCTTGTCAAATTCTCTCTTGGCTAATTGGAATTGCTCCTGAGCATTGTCGGCTGTTTTTATCCCGGGACTGCCGCATCCGAAAATCATGCCTATCAAAAGAATTAGCCCGGCTAATTTAGGTATTCTCAAGTCTTGTATCGCTCCTTTAGCATCTCGTAGTTTTTCATCACTTTGTTGAGGTACGATTTAGGAAGCGGCTGGTTCAGGCGCATTCGGTCGCGCAGTGCCGTCTCTCCCAGATTATATGATATCAACGCCTTTCGAACATCCTTAAACTTCAAAATCAACTCGAACAGATGCAGTGACCCCATGCGGATATTCAGTTCGGGGTGATGCAGGGTTCGGTCGCCCTCCCAGTCAATGCCGATTTTGTCGGCAAGGCTCTGCCCGGTTAGGGGACGAATCTGCATTAGTCCCCGCGCCCCTTTTTCGGAAACCTGGTTGCGGCGAAATGACGATTCCGTCAGTATCAGGGCAACCAGAAACATCGGGTCATAGTCGTACTTGTTGCATTCCGACGATATCACCTCGACTAATTCCTTCTTCTCGTCATCGGTAAATCCGATCTGAAAATCCTCGATGACCTGCAATATCCGAAGCTTCTCCTCCAGCTCCGAAATTCGCTTTTGCTGAAAGTCAATCTGACGCTGCAGGTCAAACTTGTCCTGCACCAGATAGATGATAAACGCCGACTGGAAGAGATAAACCAGCACAAACAGCAGAGCTATCGGCTTCGATAGAAAGATACCGAGCTTTTCGTACTTAATCATAAATCACCGCGCGACCGAACCGATCAGGTCGTAACCGTCGACCATATTTATCCGCACTCTCAAGATATCGCCGACCTTCACATCATCGCCCGAAACATAAACCTGCTGGTCAATATCGGGGCAGTCGCCGCGAGTGCGTCCCACGGCCGGCGAATTGTCACTCACGCTATCTATGATAACCTCTTGAATGCCGCCAATCAAGGCAATATTTTTCCTGAAGGCTATCTCCTGCTGCAGGGTCATAAGTTCGTCCACACGCTCTTCTTTCAACTCTTCCGGCACCTGTCCCTTCATCCGCGCCGCCCGTGTCCCCTCCTCGAGCGAATACTTAAAGACTCCCAGGCGGTCAAATTCAAATTCGACTATGAAATTCTTAAGCTCTTCATATTCTTTTTCAGTCTCGCCCGGAAGCCCGGTGATAAACGTGGTGCGGATTATATTCTGTTTTGAATGCGACCGAATTTTGGCAAGGATAGTCTCAATCTGCTTTCTGGTAACCCGACGGTTCATGCTCTTGAGAATGGAATCACTTATATGCTGCAAGGGCATATCAAAATAGCCAAGAGTTTTATCCGATTGGGAAAGACGGGCAATCAAGGCATCGGTGACTGCCTCCGGATGAAGATACATCAGGCGTATCCAGGCGAGACCGGCGATTTCTTCAAGTTTGTCCAGGAGGGTCAAAATGCTTGTACCATCCGTAGAATCTCGTCCGTATGCATTCCCTTCCTGCGAGACCAGAATGAGCTCCTTTTTTCCGGACTCTGCCAGAAAGCGCGCTTCTTCCACTATCTCCTGAATCGGTCGGCTGCGATGTCTTCCTCGGATTAGTGGAATGGCGCAAAAACTGCAAAAACGGTCGCAGCCATCTGAGATTTTAACGTACTCATACGGGATAGCCTTGTCGGTGAATCTTTCTTTGCCTGCAATATAACGAAGGGATTTGGACGGAGTGCTGACTGGAACTGAGTCTCCATTCGCGCCATTGGAGAAGGCCTCCGCCAGTTTATCCAGCTGCCCCAGGCCGAAGATGCCGTCAACATGCGACAGCTCTTTTTGCAGCTCGTCCCCGTACCGCTGAGAAAGGCAACCGGTTATGTACAAACGCGAGATGCGGCGGCTTTTCTTCAATTTCTCATATCCGAGAATGGCGGCGATTGACTCCTCCTTTGCGGGAAGGATGAAGCCGCAAGTATTGACAATCACCGCATCGGCAAGTTCTTCGGAGGGGACTAACTCATGTCCCTGCTGAACCAGTCTTCCGGCAATATAATCGCCGTCAACATCGTTTTTCGGACACCCCAGTTTCTTAATGTAGAATTTCATCCGTCTCTCAAGGTAGAGTAATCACTTCTATCGAATCAGAGGGAAGGTATTCAAAAATCTTATCCTCAACTTCCGACTGCAATTTGACATCGTGAAGAAATACGGTGTTCTTTTCCGAATTTAAGTCATAATATTCAAGAAGTGAAACTCTGCCCGCTTTACGGTCAAGATAGAGATTGATACTGTCGGGCAGCGCCTCTCCTATCCCCTGGTTTTTGACCAGCAGGTAGCCATCCCCTTTTATAGATGACGCCGTCCTGTAATAGGAATTAATATCTTTGAGGAAAATCAAGCGATTCTCAAAGCGCTCGCCTTCCTTGAGACATTGACGGGTTGCCTGCAGATTGGCAAAGGAAACTTCCCAGATACATTTGCCGTCAAAAAGAAACAGCTCATCGCCAATATTGGCGCGATAGCGGCCATCCTCGGCGATAACAATATTCCCCGATGTCGAGTCCACAGTTTTGAAGACCTCCGATTCAACGGCAATTAGTACGTCAAAACGAATCAATTTCGCGGCGCTCCAATCCTTTTTGATATTCTCCAGTAGATCATCCCCTGCAAGAGACAGGGAAGAAAAGAATATCAGGAGAAAACAGAGCGCCCTGAAAATCTGCCTGTAATTCATAATTGATTATACGCCGGATAACGGTTTTAGTTTTTGTCAGTCAGGGACCGGGATGAGGAGAGCCTCTCCAGATAGGTGCGGTCCACCAGCACTTCCCGGGCTTTGCTGCCGTCATAAGCCGAGACTACCCCGGCTTCTTCCAGTTTGTCTATCAGCCGCGCTGCCCGCTGATACCCGATTCCGAGTTTTCTCTGCAAAAGAGAAACTGAGCCCTGCTTATGACGAATCACCGTCTCCGCTGCTTCCAAAAAGAGCGGGTCATCGAGGTCAACATCATCTTCGTCACTGTCGGCCGAGGTCTCTTCCGGCTTTTCTCCTTCGACTTTTTCTGCCGTCGGGAACTGGGCATTTATGAATTTTACTATCCGGTCGGTCTCTTCGCTCGATATGAACCCGCCATGAATCCGCACCGGCTCCGGTTGTCCCGGCTGCAGAAACAGCATATCGCCGTTTCCCAGAAGTTTCTCGGCTCCGTTGCCGTCAAGAATCGTTCGCGAATCAATCTTGGATGCCACCTGAAAGGCAATTCGGGCGGAGAAATTGGCTTTAATCAGGCCGGTGATGACATCGACCGACGGTCGCTGAGTGGCTAATACCAGATGAATCCCGACCGCCCGCGCCATCTGCGCCAGACGGGTAATAAGCATTTCTATACGCGATGAGGCCGAGGCAATCATCATATCAGCCAGCTCATCGACTATTATCACGATGTACGGCATCTTTTCTTCGGGGTCCTTTTGACGGGCGTTATAATCCTCAATGTTTCGGACCGACTGCCCCGCCAACTTCTTATAACGACCCTCCATCTCCGCCACCGCATCTGCCAGGACTTTTTCCGCCCGCTTGGGATTTGTTACCACGGGCCGCGCCAGAAATGGAAGCCCGGAATAGACCGACAACTCCAGCATTTTGGGGTCGATAAATATAAATTTTAACTGCTTCGGATGTAATCTGTATAGAAGCGAAGTGATGAGCGCATTAATGCAGACTGATTTGCCGGAGCCGGTGGCCCCCGCTATCAGCAAATGCGGCATCCTGGCTAAGTCCGCCACAAACGGTTTGCCGGATATGGTTTTGCCAAGCGCCAGCGGCAGTCTTATTCGCCCGTCGGTATAGATATCCGAATTTATGATTTCCTTGAGAAACACCGTCCGCGCTTTGTGATTTGGTATTTCGACCCCAACCGCCGCCTTTCCCGGTATCGGGGCAATAATTCTGATTCGTTTCGCCCGAAGCGCCAGAGCCAGGTCATCGGAAAGATTGGTTATCTGATGAACTTTTACTCCCGCGGCAGGCTTGAATTCAAATCGTGTGATGACCGGACCGGGATATTTGTCAATATTGCCGTCTATTGTCACGCCAAATGTTTCCAGCGTTTCTTTCAACGCCCGCGCTGTCATAGCCAGCTCTTCAGGGTCAACCAATACCCCTTCATCCGGATTGTCATTCAGAAGTTCCAATCCGGGGAATTTGTAATCACCCACTTCCTGTCCAATTCTGGCCGGTTTTTGCTTGAGGGTAATCTTCTGCCGCGCCTTCTTGCCTTCTGCAGCAGTTTCCTCTCGTTCCGAATCGGGGATATCGTCAGCGTCGATTTCTCCTTCAGCGGGCAATATCAGTTCCTGCTCTCTATCTTTCTCCAATCTAACCTTTTTCTTTTTTTCTTTTTTCCTGGGTTTCATCGCCCGAAAGATGCTTTTCAGCAACTCATAAGCCTTAATGGCTGCCCATTTTATTAGACGAAGAGGATTTAAGGCTTTCAAAAAGCCCATCCGGGATGACTCGCTCAGATAGGAATATGCCAGGACGACAGCGGTAATCAGAATTCCGGCGCTCAATAAAATAAATGAGCCGACACCGCCGGTCGCCTGCATTAGAAAGCGGGTCAGGTAGTGAAAAATGTAACCGCCACTTGTATCGGTGAAATCATATTGAGTCGCGCTGCCGCCGAGCATAGTGACATTGGCGACCATGGTCGCCAGGATGGAAATAATAAGGCTGCACCAGAGGGCCGGCCGAGCTTTGCGGCGCCAGTCGAAAGAAAACAGCATTAGAGAAACATAAATCAGAATCAATGGGAGGAAGAAAGCCAGCCAGCCAAAGAAAAAGAAAAGGAGGTAAGAGGAATATGCCCCCGCGGTGCCAACGCTGTTCTGAAAATTGCTCTGGAAAGGATTCCCTTCCGCAAGGAGGGTGTCATCATCGGTGGCGGTATGAGTTGCCAGCGATGCCAGTATTAGAAATGCCAGCAACACCAGCAGAATTCCAAGAATGCTCCTTTTCCGTCTGTCGGCTCTGTTTTTATTCTTAGATGACGCCATATTCTTCTATTCCAGATAAATAACTTATGCCTTTTCCCGCTTCTAATCAACAAAAATAAAACAGGGCAGGTATAGCGCCCTGCCCTGTAGAATCAAAAAGAGCCGTTACTACTTTCTCACGGCCTCTTTTAAGGCTTTCCCGGCGCGGAAATGGGGAACTTTCATTGCCGGAATATTAATCTTGGCGCCGGTCTGCGGATTCCGTCCGACACGGGCTTTGCGGCGCGCCACCGTAAAAGTCCCAAAACCTACGAAACTGACCCGTTTCCCTCTCTTGAGGTCACCCGCAACATTCTCAAAGAAGCTGCTGAGGGCAGTCGCTGCCTGACGCTTGCTGATCTTAGCGTCCTTGGCAATCTTGGCAATCATTTCCTCTTTGGTCATGAGGCATTCCTTTGTGTTTAGAGTTGATGTGACTTTTTCCCTATAAAAAAATCAGCCGAATTGCCTGTTTTGTCAATAAAAAAATGCTTCTCTTGTCTTAAAAAAATCGACCGCCGTCCCTCTGCCCTGCTACAGGAAGGCGCTTCGGATGCCCGATTCCGACTTCTCAAATTTGATATCAGGAATAGAGATGACGTTTATCCGGAAATAATATCCCTGGTTGGAGCCATCCGGAATCCAGTAGAAATACCCCTGCCAGCAGTGCAGATTTCGTTCCACCTCCACCCGCCGGGAGATAGTCCGGTCGCGAACAATATCATACCCCTGGTAATAACTTATTTTCCACTTCGAAGTGAGATTTATCCGCAAATTGAAACTGACATTATGGATTTTGCTGAAAGCCGAGGCTCTACCCCGTTCCGAATAGTAATGGGACACCGAAAAACTCCAACTTTGCTTCATATCTGATGATTTTGCGGCTCCTGGCGTGCCCGAGACCTGGCTGAGCGGGTCATATTCTTCCAGGACGCCGCCGGTACTGAATGAAGAAGAGATGCTAAAAGAAGTTAGATACGGTGACTGCCATCGGAGAACATCGGTTCCTGGCCTGTACAGGTCATGAGTCATAGAGGCCGACATCCGGACATTCTTCAGAAGCGAAATCTGCCCCGTGGTGCTTATTTCCGAAAACTTGCGGCCCGTTGCCTCAAAATTATATGTAAGGGAGCTATTGACGCTCAAGAGGTCGTAATTACGAGTGGTTTCGCCTGCTTTCACTTTAGCCTGGAAGAGCTGACGAAGCGAAAAGGACAACGCCTCCTGCTTGGCGCCACCCCCACCGGCGCCGGTGAAACTGC
>JBFMEF010000027.1 GCA_040753495.1 Candidatus Zixiibacteriota bacterium | reverse complement strand
CAATAGAGCGGCGGTGCGAAGTCCCTTATGATGCGCGGTTTCGGCGGCGCGAAGAAGATTCGACGAATTTCCGGAAGTTGATATCAATAACAGCAGGTCGCCTTTGTTGCCGAGCCCTTCGACCTGACGGGCGAAAATCTGCTCGAACCCGAAATCGTTTCCAGCCGCGGTCAAGACGGCACTGTCGGCATTCAGGGCGATAGCCGGAAGCGACTGCCGGGTCCGCTGAGAGGTGAGACGGACAATCATCTCAGCCGCCATATGGGAACTATCGGCGGCGGAGCCGCCATTGCCGCAGATAAGAATTTTGCCGCCGGAGCCGATGACACCAGAAATGATATCAGCCAGTTCCAGAAGCGCCGGGGCGAGCGATTCGGCCATAGTGCGGCGAAGATGGGAGGATTCCTCAGCCGCTTTCAATATGAACTCTTTGCGGGCGTCATTATTCATACCGATACTTTCTCCAGTGGATGCGCCGCCGCGACAAACTCACGAAGCATCGTCTTGTCAATCTTTTCTTCAAACTGATTGCCGACCACCACAAGAGAAGCGCCGGCGGAGAGTTTCCGCTCGATATCCTCGGGAGCGCGCAGTCCCCCGCCGACCTGAAGCGGCAACGATGTATACTCCGTGACAGCGGTAATCATCTCTTCGGGGACAGGCTGCTCGGCGCCGGAGCCGGCGTCAAGATACAAAAGTTGCATTCCGAGAAACTGCGCCGCCAGAGCGTGGGCGCAGGCGATATCATGCTTGTCGCGGGGAAGCGGCTGGGTGTTCGAAATGTACTGGACAGATGTGGTCAGTCCAGATGCCACCAGCAGATAACCGGTGGGAATGACCTCGAGTCCGAACTCTTTGACCAGCGGCGCTCCTTTGACCTGCTCGTCGATCAGGTACTGCGGATTTCTTCCGGAGAGAAGCGACATAAAGAGGATGGCGTCGGCATCAGGCGAAATCTGGCTGTGCGAACCGGGGAAGATGACCACAGGAATGGTGGCATATTGCTTTATCTGACGGACTGCCTGGTGGAAGTTGCTGTAGAGCATGAAACTGGTGCCGACGAGAAAAGCATCGACCTCGGCTTCCTGCGCCGTTTCGATGAGATAAGGAATTTGCGCTTCAGGAAGGCGGTCGGGGTCGATAAGCAGTAAGAAAGCACCGCCCCGCTTTGCCCGGGCTTCGAGTAATTTTTTAAATACCATTGCTCCCCCGGTTATCGATTTATTGTTTCCTTGAGTTTGGTCTCGAACTCTTTGAAAAATCGGTCCGGCTCGATATCGGCCGGAACTGTCCCCTGCGCAAAATTCTCTTTGCCGCCGCCTCGTCCGCCGAACTGACTTAGTATTCCTTTTGAGAATTTTCCAATATCAACTTTCGCAGTGGCGCTGGAGGATGCCATAAAAGTCGCTTTGCCGTTGATATTGCCGATAGCGGCGGTGACGACCGGACTGTTGGCGCTTTTGCCGCTGTCAACCCAGCCGGCCATTTCATCAATTTCGATATTGCCGAAATTGTGGAAGCGGAAGGCGAGCGAACCAATCTTTGTTTCCTGCCCGACCGAGATAGAGCCGCCGGCGAATTTCTCGCTCTTGAGTTTCTTATTTTCCTTCTGGAGTTCCAGCAACCGCTCCTGAAGTTCTTCCACTGCCCTCAATATCTCTTCTTCCGGGCGATTAGTCATTTTGCTCAGTTCGGTTACGGTCACTTTCTGCGACCGGATTTTTTCCAGAGCCGCTTTGCCGGTGATAGCCTCGATACGGCGGATGCCGGCGGCGATGCCGGTTTCGAGGGTGATGATAAAGGGGCCAATCTGCGAGACATTTTCGACATGGGTGCCGCCGCAAAGTTCTTTGGAGAAATCATCAACCGAGACTACCCGCACTTTGGAGCCATATTTTTCGCCGAAGATAGCCATGGCGCCGGATTTTTTGGCGGTCTCGATATCGACATCGGCGTCGGAATGCACCTCTTTCCCCTCGAGGATTTTTTCATTTACCATTTTCTCGACTTGCGCGATTTCGTCCGGGGTCATCGGTTTGAAATGGGAGAAATCGAAGCGGAGTTTGTCGGGACCGACATAGGAGCCGGATTGATGGACATGCTCGCCGAGGACTTTGCGCAAGGCGGCGTGCAGAAGATGGGTGGCGGTATGGTTGCGCATGATATCCCAGCGGCGGCGGGTGTCGATGGAGACAGTGACCTCTTTTCCGACTAATGATAAGAGTTCTTCTTTAGTGCCAGATACCACTCGGCCAATATGAATGATATTTCCCTGATAGTTGGCGAGAGTATGCACCTCGATAGTGACATTGCCGCTTTTGATAATCCCGGTGTCGGAAATCTGTCCGCCGGCTTCGACGTAAAAGGGGGATTCCTGAACGACAATGCCGACTTCAGGAAAAGGCTGATATGAAATATGCAGCACGGCGGCAGTGATTCCGAACTTCTCCCGGGTGAAGTCGGTCGGTTTTGATTGACCGCTCAGGAATTTCTTTACCGATTCAATATGGATGGACAGATTCTTTGCAATATCGACGCCGAAATCAGACGACGAACGTGATTTCTCCTGTTGCCGCTCCATCGCCTTTTCGAAACCGGCTAAATCGAGTTTCAAGCCTTTTTCTTCCGCCATCACCTCGGTCAAATCGACCGGGAAGCCGTAAGTGTCATACAAGCGGAATATCTCGTCGCCCGGCAAAGTGTCGTTTCC
>JBFMEF010000026.1 GCA_040753495.1 Candidatus Zixiibacteriota bacterium | reverse complement strand
ATAA
This sequence comes from Candidatus Zixiibacteriota bacterium, assembly GCA_040753495.1. NCBI lineage: Bacteria > Pseudomonadati > Candidatus Zixiibacteriota > Candidatus Zixiibacteriota bacterium. The sequence goes on along the minus strand of JBFMEF010000026.1, from coordinate 9,626 downwards.
AAAAATAGCGGTGCAGGGATTCGAACCCCGGACACGCGGATTATGATTCCGCTGCTCTGACCAACTGAGCTACACCGCCATTACTCTACAAGGGGAATAAATTTAACATTTGACCGCTAAATGTCAAGGAGTTTGGCGCTTCTGCCAAAGCATCATGGACAATGCCTAATTCAGGCAGCGCATTATCGCCTGCTCTATCGACGAAAGGTCAACGCAGGTGTTCTTGCAGGGACCCTCGGGACGTCGGTTGGGGAATCCTATAACCGGAATGTAGGGATTGACCTCCCTAAATCCGGAAATCAGGTCCCGCTCGCAGGCGATGGCGATGACCACCCGGGGATGAATCTCTTTGATTTTGAGACGGGCTTCGGTGCCGCCGTCAACCGTCGCCATCTGGAATCCAAACCGGTCGCGCAGTTCACGGAGGCGGATGTTATTCTCTTTGGTCAGGCAGCGGGGCATCAGAACCAGAAGTCTTTTTGGCTCGGTCCGCGGCGGACGGGAGCCGAGAATCATATTATGGATTTTGAGAAAAGAGTTGGTAAGGCGGTCTTTTGATATCCCCAGCAATTTTCCGATAGCCATAACGAGTGATAGAAGACGGTTCACCAGCGAAGGGATTATCACCAGACGAGTGGCGGGCCATTTGAAGACAGCTGAAATCACGAACAGAATCAGCCAGAAAATCAGAATGACGCCAAATGCCACGAAGATGAAGGAAATCAACTTTGCCGGAAATGAACCGGCCGATACCAGACGGGGGTAAATCAGCCAGAGGAAAGCCCCAGCCGCAAGAATCAGAAAGATAGTCGCCAAAACGGCCAACCCGAGGAAAACCCGATAATCAGATTCGGAGGACTCAGCGCTAAGGCTTCCGTCCCAGTCGAGCCATTCATCACCGAGACGTCGGTCCGGTTTCTTAGGGTCGGCAGCAGGATTCTCCATCTCTTAAATATAAAAGGTTAAGAACGCCGGGTCAATCCAGCGCCAAACAGGAAAGGACTTATTTCGGGATGAAACGGAGGGATTTTGTACAAACTAAAAGGAGCTCCTCCCTCACTTAAGGAGCTCCTTCATCCCCACCTCTTAAATACCCTTCACCGCCATACTATTTAAGAGTAACTAACTTCGACTATATTTATATCAAGATTTGTGCCGGGGTAAAGCAAGTGGCAATCGAAAATTCTAATTTCTTTATTTACAACAACTTGCGAAGATACTTTAAAATACGGCGGATGTCTGAGTCAAGGAGTTTTCGCAGCATCTGCGAGCATAAGGCTGATTCGTACAGCAGCAGAATATCAATTTATTGAATAATAATAACTTACAAAATGCACGATATGCGGCAGTACAGCAGCGGAACAACAATTTCTGCGACTGTGGCAGGGGAGTTTACAAAAAAAAGAGCCCATACCGTAAGATATAGGCTCAGGACGAATTAATTCTCTACTTCTTCACTGTCACGGTCACTATCACCCGGGCCGAGTCGATTTCGATGGAATACGGCAGAGTGGTGGTAATAGTATAAACCGCAAATTTGCCCAGCTCGGCGTAGGTCCGCAATTTGTTCAGGTCGGTAACATGTCCCAGCGAGCTGGACCAGTCGATATGGGTTTGGGTCTGCGGTGCGGCGGAAAGGTTGTCGAAAACCACATCAGTATTCTGGCGGATAGCAGTGGCGCTGGCATGACTGGTATCGTCATAGTCGGTGATATACAACTCGGCGGTCTGAACGCCGGTGGTAGGATTGGTAATCCAGAGTTCGACACCAACATTGTCGATATTCTTAATTTCGTCTTTGTGGTCTTTCCAGACATCCTCCTCGGTCAGGTCAACCTGGAAGAGGTCCCATTCGCTTCCGCTGGTGATATCGATGTCATAAATCATATAGTCGATAACAAATGTCCCGCTCAAGAGTGAGTCGCATCCCGGCAGTATTGCGAATGCCAGGAGGGCAGATAAGACTGCAACAAGTCTGATTTTCTTCATCATTATCTACCACCTCCTCAGTAGCCGATATAATAGTTTAAGCCGCCGGTCACGGCAGCCGATTTTTTGGTTCCTCCCCCTTCAGAATTGATAACATTTAACTTCCCCCGGATATCCAGCCCAATGGTCGGGGAGAAACCGATTTCGAAACCGAGCCCGGTAGCCCATCCGAATTTGCTGGCATCTTCATCATTGTCGCGAGTAGTGCTGTAGATACCGGCGCCAACCAAGCCGTACATCTTGAATCCAACCGTTCCCATGCCGGCGCCGACGACGGCGTCAATGCCATAAGATGTAACTTTGGAGCCTTCACGAGTGGCGCCAAAATCGAGTTCGGCATCGCCAAACTTGGCGAAATTGAGATTCGGCTCGACCGATATCCCGGGAATCAGGCTCAGTTTTCCTTTCAATCCGAAAATGGTGCCGGAGCCCTGGTCTTCCTGAACGATTGGGATATTGGCGCCGCCGTAAGCCCCCAGCCCCAGTTGCAGGGCGGATGCTGATGACGCCGCAACCACTGTCAAGAAAGACAAAAGAAGCAATCTCCGCATTTTTCCTCCGATCGTGTGGAGTATTAAGTTATTGGATATATTATAATTATAACATTCGCTTGAAAGATGTCAATGACTTTTGCGAATAAATGGCGGAAGCGGCCCGGCCGGGCGCTTCCGGCAGCAAAAATTTTTATTAACGTCTCCTAAAACATGAGTTCAGTATACTAAACCATAACCTTAAGTATAATAAACCATTACCGTTGTGATTATCTACCTGACTACTCCATTATAAGCTGCCGATGGCGTTTTCCCAAGAGAAAAATTGGATTTTGGTGTAAATTTTTTCTTGACAGCGCCGTAAATAAACGTAGTTTTGGGAAACTTTACTAAACTTCTGCTTGTTTTTTGCTAAACTGATGAGACTGGAGATAGGAGAAAAGATTAAAGCCCTGCGACTGGCGTCGGAATTGACACAATCCGAGTTGGCCGCCCGGGCCCGACTGACCAAGGGGTTTATCTCACAGGTGGAGCGTGACCAGACCTCGATCTCACTTGATTCGCTTCTGGATATTCTGGAAGCGCTGGGGGTCACCATAACCGAGTTTTTTGGCAATATCGGTCAGTCACGAGTGGTCTTTTCTCCCAAGGAGCGAGTGGTGGTAACAGACAGGGGAGTTTCCAAGTTTGAAATACTTATACCGGGAAGCACCAATAATCTGATGGATCCGATTATGATTGGGCTCACCCCGGGCGAGGAGCTCCCGACCGAGGGTCCCCATGCCGGTGAGGAATTTGGGTATGTCCTTTCCGGGGTATTGACTCTGGTGCTGGGGAAAAAGGTGCACAAGGTGCCCCCGCGGCACTGCTTTTATTTTGAAGCCGAGCAGGCTCATCAGTTCGTTAACCGAGGCAAAATAGGAACTAATTTCCTATGGGTAACATCACCGCCTCAAATGTAATTTTTATCACCCCTTTTTAAGAAGGAGGGATATAAGGTGAAAATACTTGGACGTCATCTGCTGGCGGAGCTGTCCGATTGCAATGCCGCCATCCTGAACCATCAGGAGGAACTTCAGCGGATAATGCTGGAGGCGGCGCGTCATTCGGGCGCTACGGTCGTGGATTCGGTATTTCATCATTATAATCCCCAGGGTTTATCCGGCATTGTGGTCATCGCCGAGTCGCATATCTCGATTCATACCTGGCCGGAATATGGTTACGCCGCGGTCGATTGTTTCACCTGCGGCTCCAGCGTGAACCCCTGGAAGGCGCTGGAATACTTGAAAGAGAAGCTGGGAAGCCGCGCGGTACAGGTAAAAGACCTCAACCGCGGGATTCCGTCGGCTTCTGATGAGGTAATTGCCCACAAGGCTAACGCGGAGCCGACCGCTCCGTCCAAGCAATTAACCCATTAACCGGGGGAACGCGCGATGATTAAAGCAATCGATGTTCTCAATCCCAGCGCCAGCACGGAAATTTTGACTTCCGAATATGAGCGGGCAAGCCGGATTCTCGGTCAATCCGAGATTCGTACCCCCTTCCTTTTGCTGGAGCGCTCTAAAATCCGTCAGAATCTTGAGCGGCTTTCTCATTCTCTGCCCCGGGTTGCTATTCATTATGCAATCAAGTCCAACAATCACCCGGCGGTCCTGGAAGAGGTGGCCCGTGCCGGGCACCGGTTTGATATTTCCTCCTACCAGGAATTGCTTTTGGCGGTGGAATCCGGCGGTCATGCCCGGGAGCAGATACATTCCCATCCTATCAAATCGCCGCACGAGATAATCGACGCCATCAATGCCGGCGTGGAAATCTTTGTGGTCGATAACCCTGACGAAATCGATAAGTTTATCCCGTATGTCGGCAAAGTCCGCCTGATGATTCGGTTCAAGGTGGAAAACAATGATGCCGTCGTAAACCTTTCCTACAAGTTCGGCTGCCTTCCTTCGGAAGTTGTCGGTCTGGCTGAAAGAATCAGAACGCGAGGACTTGACTATTATGGGCTGGCTTTTCATGTCGGAAGCCAGTGCCTGTCTAATGATGTCTATCTCAAAGCCATCGATATTGCGGCTGACCTTATTGAGGAACTGAAAGGGCGCGGTCTGGAGACCGGCATTCTTGATATCGGGGGCGGATTTCCGGTGCCGTATACCGAGGAAGTTCCCCTAATTGAGGAGTTCTGCAAGCCGATTCATGCCCGCCTGGAGGAGAAAATTCCTCATAGTATCAGGCTGGTTTGCGAGCCGGGACGGTTTATTTCGGCGACAGCGGTGACGCTGGTGGCATCAGTGATTGGCAAATCGGTCCGCTCCGGGCGGCGCTGGTATTTCCTTGATGATGGCCTTTACGGCTCCTTTTCGGGGCGTTTATATGACCATTGTAAATACCAGATTTTGACCAACCGCAATACCACCTGGAAGCGCTCGGTGCTTGCCGGTCCGACCTGCGATTCCTTCGATGTTGTCTATCGCGACATTATCCTCCCCCCGCTGGAAATCGGCGACCTTTTGATATTCCCGGCGATGGGGGCTTACTGCGCGGTCTCGGCGTCGTCGTTCAACTGCTTGCGAAAGGCGGAATACCTTGTCATCGACTAAAAAGAGAGGCAAAGGCGCCGAACCCTATATTGAAGAGTCGTCGATGACCGACCTCTGGGACCTCTGGATGACCGAGCTGCACCAGGGGAAAAGCGGTTTGACGGTGAAAGTCAACGGACTGGTAGAAACGTACCAGTCCAAATTTCAGCGCATAGATATTCTGGACACCGCTGATTTCGGGAAGATGCTGGTGCTATACGGCTCGATGATGGTGGCGGACAGGGACCTGACGTCATATAACGAGATGATAACGCATGTGCCGCTTTTCACCCATCCTCGGCCCAATAACGTGCTGATAATTGGCGGCGGCGATTGCGGGGCGCTCACTAACGTGGTGAAACATCCGGAAGTCAAGAAAGTGACGATCTGCGAAATCGACCGGATGGTGGTGGAGGTCTGCAAACGCCATTTTCCTCATCTTACCGCCGGCACGAAAGACCGTCGGGCAAAGCTGGTCTTCCGGGACGGGAAAGATTTCATCGCTAAAGGGAAAGAGAGATTTGATGTAATAATGCTTGACCTGTCCGACCCGGTGGGACCGGCGGCGGACCTGTTCCAGAAGAAATTCCATCAGCAGGTTTATAATCGATTGAACAGCGATGGGATTCTGGTGGCGCAGTCGGAATCGCCATATTTTAATCCGGAGACGGTCAAGCAGATGTATAGAAATCTGCGGGATATCTTTCCGATCGTGAAAATGTACACGGCGCACGTGCCGATATACCCGTCGGCGTACTGGTCGTTTGCTTTCTGCTCCAAGAGATATCATCCGATTGATGATTTTGACGCCGAGCGATACAAGCGGCTGAAGTTGAAGAACAATTACTACAACGCTGATGTGCATCTGGGGGCATTCTGCCTGCCGGAGTATGTGAAGAGGCTGATTGGGGAGCAATAAATCGGTCGTGATAGCTTCAGAGGGCGCCTCAGAAGGCGCCCTTTTTCTTTTGAGGATTTGTCATTCTCTATTGGGAGCTTCTGAAATGCCAGAAGAGATTGCCTCGCGACCAGCAAAATCAGGCTCGGCTCGCAATGACGGGGACTTGCCATATTCGGACATCTGTAACGCCCTATTTGATGTTGGAAAAGACTTGAGTAGGTCGAAAACCTTCTTAGGTTTCGAAATTCAGTGCGCGGCTCCGCCTTAAGCGGAGTCCACATCTGCCCGCACACTACTTCGTCCATTCAATCCTTTATAGGTTGCGGCAGGTCTTGATTTCGCGCCGTCAAGTGCGAAGTACTTGACTCTCCAATCCTTACAGCGCGAAATTGTGACCTGCCGCTCATCTTTAACGAGGGCGAAGACTTGTGAGACAGCCTCTCCACATCTGCCCGCACACTACTTCATCCATTCAATTCGCTCTCGATTTAGACCAGACCGGGCTTACCACCAAGCCAACGACTTTCAGTGGGCGGCTCGCCGCGGCGAGCCGCCCGTATTCTTAATCACTGCAGTTCCGTTAGAGCTTGGGCTCAACTCAAGACAAGCCGCGGCCTGACAGAATCACCGCTCAAAGTTATCAGCAGCGAAATCTGATGGCTATTCTCTTATATATCTTTCCAGCCCCTGGTAAAACTCCATCTCGTCCGGGCTACCGTGCAACATATACCCTGTCCCGATTTCGTGAAACAGGTCAATATAGGCGCGGAAGAAGCCGAAACGGTCATCGATAGTCCGATGCGCCGACGCCGCGTTTTTCTCCTCCAGATAGATAAACTCCGCGAGTGTTAGATTCCCGGCATCCAGCTTTTCGCGGGACGCCTCAAGCGCCGCCGAGGAAAGATTGCGGTGGAAATAATTCAGGGGAAGAGTGGTGATGCGCGTTATCAGATTTTCCAGGGAAGACTTTATCTCAGTCATCTTGTCAAAGCGCAGGGCGTCTTTACGATAGATAGATTTTTCCAGACGGGCTTTCTCTCCCCCGCTTCCGCCAAAGAAATTCCGTCCCAATGAAAGGGGAAACTCCAGCACCCCGCCGACTATCCAGTAGTCGCGCCGTTTGCTCACTTTCGGATAGAATTCAACTCCATAGGAATAGCCGCCTTGTAAGCTCAACTCCGGCAGGTACCATTTACCTTTTTGACTCAGGAGGTTTCGCTGCAGACCGATGGTGAGTTCTGAGGCTGCCAGTTCCGGCGCGCGGGCGATACCGGTCTCAATGAAAAACTGCTCCAGTTTCTTCTCTTTCTTATTATCCGCCAGATATTCCTCATACTTGCGCACCATCAGCGACATCATTTCCGGTTGAAATTCGGCGCGGTCCAGGGCAATATTGGTAACACCGGGGCGGTTGATTAGCACGCTTAAAACGGTTCGGGCGATTTTCAGTTCCTGCTGGTATTCAATCTGGGCGATCTTGGCTTCGGTGAGACGTTGCTCCACAAGGGGAAGCTCATCGGGGCTGGCGTAGCCGGCTTTGGCCAGCGCGGTCAAAGTCTCGCGCAAATCCAGCAACCGGTCGGTGATTTCAACTTGTGCTGCGAGACGGTCCTCTGCTTCCAGCACCCCGAGATATCCCTTTACCACTGCCGATTTCAGCGCCAGTTTTGCCCCTTCAAGCTCGAGAGCTCCCAACTGCTTCTTCTTACCCGCAATCTCCAGCTCCTTTATGGCGGGGTAGGAGAAGATTTTCTGCCGGGCAAATGCTCCCCATTCATACTTTCGACGGAAATGGTTGTCAAAACGGGACGACAGGACAGCGTAATTCGATTGCGCTGCCGAGAGCTCGAGATTGATTTCCGGCAGGAATTCAGCAATTGCGCGGGAGGCATCGGCAACAATCCGCTCATAGACCTGCCCTCGGGCAAGATAACCGGCATTTTCATTGAAGGCCTGTTCCAATACGGCTGATAAAGTCAGATTAAGGGCGCTGTCGGCGGCGCGGGCCGGAATGATCTTGGCATCAAGAATTACCCGCCGTCCCATTTCCGCGCCGATTTTGGAGGCTCCCTCCAGATTCAAACAGAGGTTCTCGGTTTGCTCCAGAATGATGGGAAGAGTATCTGGAGCGGCTCCCTCGGCGATAGTAATAATTTTTCTGGCGCAGAATGATGCTTCAGCGCGATAGGGCCAAATAGAGTTGGAGGCGGTGGCATCCTTTTCCAGCATCAAAAATCCTTCAGAACTGAAGGTGGCAATCTTGGCGCTCTGCGCCTCAAAGAAGAACGCCCGCATCTGCTCCAGTTCCAGACTCCAGAGCGGCGGCAGGTAAAGAACCGTGCTGCTACGCGGCATCTTCTGGAGTGAAACAAAGTAACTGAATTTCCCCTGAGCTGTCATCTCCCTGGCAAACATTATCTCGATACCAAGACCGGCGGCAACCTGCTCGATCTTCGCTTTCAGCCGTTCGTACTCGGCGCCATCGGGGTAGTATATGAAACCGACTTTGCGGTCAGGGAAAATCCGCTTGATTGCGGCTAGGTCGTTCCTGATTCTGTTAGGGTCATAAGTCAGAGTCAGGTTCGTCGCCACCGGTTTGCCGGCGGCATCAATAAGACCGGCCGATGCCGGGTCGAACTGGCAGATGGCGATGATCGGTTTATTGAATTCCGCGGCCAGAAGGTCTTCCACCACCCAGGGGCCGGCGGCCAGAACCATATCAATTTCCTTGTTTCGCTTCAACTCTCGCGCCATAGCCCGCGACAGCTCCCGGTCCCAGTTGGCGGAGAAATAGCCGCTGGGCGCAAATTCAAACTGGTACCGGTCACCCGAGTAGATGCGCAGTTTTTCTTTGAGTTCATTTGAGGTCACCTTGTGCATGAAGTAGGCGCCGCTCTCAAAATAGCCAAAGGTGACCTTATGAGGGGAATTGGCGCCGAAGAGAAGAGGCGACAGTATCATGATTGACGCCAAAATGCTAAGAATCTTATTTTTCATTATTCGTTCCTTATTTCAAGTCGGGATTTTTCGCACGTTAAGAGATTCTATATCTAAATCAATCTAAGGTTCAAAAATAAGGGGAACAATTTCAGGAGCGAAATCGCCAGACCGAGCAAAATGTACACCATCTTAAACCATCTCGGTCGAGGAGATGCGGCTATCATCAGATAGAGGGGGAAGATAATCAGATAGTGGCGGTAGAGCGACATGGTGGTGCCGGTTGCCGGAGAAAAGAGAAACATCACCAGTGAAAATGAAACCAATTCGATACCGACGCGATACGGAAAGAAGATGAAAAACGCCAGACCGTACCAAAGTATTGTCAGATTCTCCGGGGTATGCCAGGGGTAGTGGGTGAAACTCTGGAAAATGACAGTAAGCGGGAAATCCCAGGTTCGTTGATACTTTTCCTGAAAGTGAAGTTGCAGGAAGAAATCGTCAAACTTGAAATAAAAATAACTCCAGAGAAGCAAGGGACCGAGGATGAACGGCAGAGCATATAATATCTGTCGCAGCCAGAAAGATGCCGACTGCAGCCTGCTTTTTTCGCGCAGACGATTCCGGAGATTTCCGATAAGCGGAATTAAGAGCAGGAGAAGGCCGGTCGGATAGGTCAAGGAGATACCGAGAGCAATCAGGAATAGGGCGGCCATCCGGAAGCGGATGTTT
>JBFMEF010000025.1 GCA_040753495.1 Candidatus Zixiibacteriota bacterium | reverse complement strand
TGAAAGGGTAATCGCCGATTAGCGGCTGGGCATGAGTCAATGTCGCCAACAGGGAGGATTTCCCCGAATTGGGCGGACCAATCATTATCACCTGCCCGGCGCCTTCTTTATCGATATGGTCGTGCGCCTCGACCGTTCGCGCCCCATGTTTTTTCTGCGGCGTTTCCAGCTGTTGACGAAGTTTCGAAATCTTGGCTTTTAGTTCCGCCTGAAGTTTATCAGTCCCCTTATGCTTTGGCATCATCGCCAAGAGCTCCTGCGCCAGGCGCAGTTTCTCTTTCGGGTCCTGTTCTTTCTTGAACTCTCTTTCGAGTTCGTAATACTGCGGCGGAAGATTGGCAGGCATATTAACCTCCGCTTAAATATTACCGCCCCAATGCCAATTTGACAAGCATTTATTCTCCAGAGATTCATTATCGAACGATATCCCTGTCGCCATCCATTAAAAGTTCTTGACAGCGCCGGCGCTGAGGCCTAAATTGAAATTGTCGGCGTAATTCATAAAAGTAAGTTTCACAGCCTAATACCGCCCCGTATTGAGGGGAGAGGGCGATGTATTTGAGCACAGGCAAATTTATCAGCGGTTTACCGCCGCCGCGAGAAGGATTATCGCTCTGTTAATCCTTACCCCATCTAACCTACAGGAGACAATTATGTTTAATCGTAAAGCATCTATATTTTGGCTCTTTACCGGGCTTATGGTTCTTGCAACATCGGCATCAGCTGTCCTTCTTGATGTTGACGACCCGAACCTGAAAGTCGACCTGGGCGAAGCGACCGTTTTTGTTCAAGGGACGGTCGGATCGGTGCCATCGATGACCGCCACCATTCCGCTCACCATTTGGTATGAAGGGACCCCGCCGACAAGCGACATGGGTCCGATGAGGTTCACCGTTCTATTTGACGAGTTCAAACTGGATTACCAGTCGGCTGCCAAAACCGCCAGCTGGGGCGGAAATTTCGATGCCACCCACAATCAGGTGGCCGGTCTTGATGAAATTGTCCTGGTATTTGGCGGCACCGGCGCTATTCCCACCACGCCGACCGTCTTCGCCAATCTGGTCTTCTTCGCCAACTGCCAGGAAGAGCATTCCGTCAATGAGCTCTCCTTCAAAGCCGACTGTGGGAACAGCCATATAGTGATTAATGGCGACTATTTCTGCTATACGCCCGAGGGATGGACCGGCGGCGCAGTCACAATCGACGATTATCAGGCGCACTTCGATATTCCTGAGGTCTCGGCCTTCCTGGGGCAGGATATTGTCGAAATACCGGTTACGGCTCAAACCAACTTCCGCATGTTCGGGTATCATCACAAGATTGAATTTGACCACTCGAAACTGGAATTTGTCGATTTTGTCCATAACCCTGACCTGCTTCCGGGCGGATGCTATGATGGTTACTGTTATCCGACAGACAACGGGACATATCTGGACATAACTATTATCAATAATGACGATGAGAACAACGTATTCGTCTATTACACTCCGGAACTGCCGACACCAACCTGGCTATACACAATTCGGTTTCGCGTGCTCGCGGCAGCCGACAACCAGACTATCCCTCTGACTTTTCTAACCGATGATATATTCTGCTGGCCTTACAATGCTAACAGCATCTTTCCGTACTGCGATATGCTTGTTGACCCGATAGATTTCAATTCGGGTAGTGTCATAATTCCAGATTATATGGCATCTTATAAATCATCCCCGATGGCGGGCAATATGATATCGCCCAATGGCACGGTTGAGTTCAATATCGGTCTGCAAAACAATTTCCCCGCCGGACTCAACCCCGGCACAAGCGGTCCCACGCCGGCAATACGGGTTAATTTTGATTTGGGTAGCAACTGGAACTATCCCAACAAGACCTGGGAATCTGACGATTTTCATTTTGCCTCGGTGACTTTTCAGAACGGCACTTTGCTCTCGTCATTTTTCCATACTTATGACGCCACCAAAACCAACTGGCGCGATGCCGCTCCTGAATTCAGAGACCTGTTTAAAGTGGCTTTCCAATACACCGGCGCCGGTCCTGCGACATATCTCAACCGCTATACCACCCTGCCTTTCACCGTCAATTATTACGACGGTTTCAATCTCTTTCCGGCTCGGGTGGTGGATACCTCGGTCAGTGTGACTCTTGAGTACGGCAGCGGACTGAACTGGACCAGTGAACCGGTCGAGTTCAAAGTGGGAGAATTCCAGGTTCCCAACGCCAGCAACAGCGGCTCCTATAATGTGACTCACGTGCTCTCCATTCGCAATAATTTCCCGCTTGATGAATTTTCCGTTAAAGTCAATGTCGGCAACAATCACACCATTTCATCGGTGACACCCTATCTCGGTCTCAATGTTGGGGTAGAGTATATCACCTCCAGACAGAGACGGATTTATTCCACCAGCGGGTTTAATCTTCCTCCGAATGGAAATGAATATACCCCGATTGCCACAATCACCTACCATTCGGTTGCAGATTGCTTCAAACCCAGCGTAACCATGACTTCTTCCTATGTCACTTTCACAGAACCGATAATGAAACAGAACGGGGTGAGCCAGTTTACGGTTTTGACCGGCGCCCGTGTCAGCAGCAAATGCCACGGAACCGAACCGCCCCCGCCTATCGAGAATCCGGTAGTAAAGGAAGAAACCGAACTCATTCCGATTACCTACCGCCTGTACCAGAATCATCCCAATCCCTTTAATCCTGAGACGATAATATCATTCGATGTTCCGAAGGCGTCTCATGTAAAATTGACAATCCTGAATATCCTCGGCCAGCAAGTGGCGGTGCTTGTTGACGAGTATAAGACGGCCGGCAAACATCAGGTTACCTGGCGCGGCACCGATCAAAGTGGCGCGGCGGTCTCATCGGGAATCTACCTTGCCATAATGCAATCGGGCGAGTACGCGCGAAGTATTAAGATGTCACTTATGAAATGAGTTGAGGAGACTCTCATCAAGAGGGCTGTCTTTCATCCTGAGGCAGCCCTCATACTTTTCCGTTTACCGACAAAATTTGCGGCAGAGCTCCGCGATTCTTTCCGAAACATAGTCAACTTCCCCGAAAGCGAGGTCGGGATAGAACGGAAGCGATATCACTCTCTGGTAGGCGCTCTCCGTGGCGGAAAAATCTGAGATTTTCAGCTTCAGATGCTTCCGAAAGTAACTGAATCTGTAAATCGGTATGAAATGGACGCCGCACCCTATCCCTCGTTTTTCCAGCTCGCTGATGAAGCGGTCCCGCGTTATCCGCAATCTCTCCGGGATAATCTTTATAATGAACAGATGCCAGCCGTGACGGCTCCTCGCGTCAATATATGGTGTCTCTATGAACGCCCCGAGTCTGGAGAGGTTTTCTATATATCGCTTGGCGAGCATTTCGCGCTTTTTTTGCATCTCTCCGAACCGTGTCAGTTGCCCCAGACCGAGTCCGGCCGCCAAATCGGACAGATTATATTTGTAGCCCAGTTCTACGATATCATATTTCCAACCGCCACCGGCGTACCGCTTCCAGCCGGAGGAGGTCATGCCATGCAGCGAGAGCAACCGCGCTCTTGACGCCAATATTTTGCTATCGGTGACTACCATTCCCCCTTCGCCGGTGGTGATATTTTTAGTGGAATAGAAAGAAAAGACGGTAGCGTCACACCACGAGCCAACCGGTTTGCTCTGGAACTGCGCCCCCAGCGAATGGGCGGCATCTTCGATAAGCAGGACCTTTCTCTGTCGCGCGATTTTCAGCAGGGCGTCATAGTCGCAAGGAAGTCCCGCGATATCGACCGGGATAATTGCTTCTGTTCGGCGGGAGATTCTCTTTGCGACCTGCGCCGGGTCAATGTTCAATGTAAGCGGGTCGATTTCCGCGAATACCGGTGTGGCGCCGGTATAGAGAATCGCTTCGACCGTCGCCGCCATGGTGTACGGCGAGGTTATCACCTCATCTCCAGTTCCGATGCCGGCCGCTTTTAGGGAAAGATGAAGTCCCGCCGTGGCGGAGGAGACCGCGATGGCATACCGGGCATGCACCAGTTTCTTTATCTTCTCTTCCAGGGCGCGGGCGGTCGGACCGGAGGTCACCCAGCCCGATTCAATTACTCTCGACACCGCCCTCTTCTCAGGCGTTCCCAGCCGGAGTCGGAAGAACGGCACCTTCGATATTCTTCGCTTCATTGGCTTTTCATCAAACTGTTGTAGATTTCAATCATCTGCTTGATATTATCGTCCCAGCGATAGTTTTCCGCCACAAATTTTCGCCCGGCGTTACCCAATTTTTCCCGTAAGGAAGCGTCTGCCGCCAGTTTAACAATCGCCTCTGCCAGACGTTCCGGACTCTCCGGCGGTACCAGAAGACCTGTTGCGCCGTCAATTACCACCTCCGGAATCCCCCCGACAGCGGAGGCGATTACCGGAATTCCCGCCGCTGATGCCTCCAAAGCCGCTACCCCGAATGATTCCTGTCGCGACGGCATTACCATAAGGTCATGTTCGGCAAGCAATCTGAATGTCCGGTAGTGCTCTATGAATCCCGGAAAAGATACCGCTTCCTTTAGACCAAGTTCTTCTGCCAGAGAGCGCAGCTGCGGCGTCATACGCCCTCGTCCTGCCATGGTCAGCCGAAGCGTCGGCATTGAATCCAGTGCCAGTCTCATTGCCCGAAGAAGAATATCCGGGCCATAGATGCTCTCATGTCCTTTCAGATAGATGAGCTTTACAGTTTCATCAGGAGAACGAGGGATTACTAATTCAGGTAGCTGTACACCAAAGGGGACATTACAAACCATCTCTTTCCTGTTCGGAATCAGTTCCGCCATTGCCCGGCATAAGAATTTTCCGGTGGCGGTCAGGCAGTCGGCTGAAAGCAGTATCTTCTTCAAGATCGCCCGGAGAATGAAATTGGAGGGGAAAGCAAGGATGTCGCTTCCCCAGATAGTTATTATATGGGGATGAAAACCGCTGGCGGCCCCCCAGAGCCCGTAGCCGGTAGCGTAATGGCTGTGAAGAATATCCGGCCGGAGGCTTTTTATCAGCCGCTTCACTTTCATAAGATTGGTGATATAAGATAACCTTCGAAATTTTCCCGACTCAACAATGATAGTATTGATTCCTTCAATCGGCGCGCCACCCAACGAAATGAGATGAACCTCAAATCCGGCCTTGGCAATACCGGTAGCCCAGCGGATAATATGCACCGAGGAAGCATTTCCGAGTATTACAACGCGCTTAGCCATTTGAAATGGAGTTGTAATATTTGGCAGTCAAGGCGATAAAGAGCGGCGCCAGAAATGCCGAATGACCCCACATCCAGCCATTCAGATAAAAGAGCGCCGCAAAAATAGTCAGCCCGGCCCCCAGCAAGGCGTACGACACCGAAAGGTCTCCTTTCGGTTGCGCCGGTCGATTTATCTTGAGCGCCGTACGGAAATTCTTAAGATAGATGGAGACCATGGCAAGCGCCCCCAGAAGCCCGGTCTCGGCAAGATAATGGAGAAATATATTATGGGAGGAATAGCCGGTCACATAATATCGCGCCGGGTCGAATTTTAAGGAGGGAATAATGCTGTCGATATATCTGTAATTTCCGGGACCGATGCCGGTCAAGGGGTCGCTTAGAAATGCCACCAGAGCCGCTTTCCAGAGCGATACCCGCAGCCAGACGGTTCCGGTATCGATATCGGCAAGGGTTCGAAACCGTTCTCCTACGTCGCGAAATAAATCGGAGAAGAGAACTATTATTGCCGCCATCACCCCCACTCCCAAAAGTATCAGCCGCGCCTTGCGCTTTACCGGCAGATTCCCCTGCCGGTCAGCTTTTCGATGAGAAACAACTACCACCACCAACCCTACCCAGACGACTGTGATAAGGGGAGCGCGCGACTGCGTGGCAATCATTCCGAAAAGAACGACAATTGTAGCAAAACCAAAGAACAATGCATTCCGTGATGACTTTCCCCAGAGATATCCGGCTATCCCGACCGGCGCAAATAGCATGGCGATATCATTGAAGTAGACATTGGCGCTTCCAAAAACCCGGTAACTTCCGCCGGTGGAAACAAAGGTCGCAACATTGACAGCGGCATGCGCCAGAAGAAGCAGAAAGCCGAATCTAAGGAAGTGTCCGATATCTTTGGAATTTACGGAATTATATATCGCGATTATTATCGGAATCTGGAAAATTACCCGCAGGATAGGCTTGATACTGTACTCCGGATGGTAGGCAAAAACGGCGCTGAAGACCATCAGGCATATCAGAACTAAGAAGTAATTGATTATCCCCGGGACCTTCATGACCGAATTTCCTTTGAGAAGAAAATCGATGGCATAAGAGGCAAGCAAGAGAAGTGTTACCAGGTCCAATAAGAGCACCGTGGAGCCGGGAAGCGGATAATAGTGAACAAACAGCGTGAAAATATAGAGGTATAGCGAGAGTCGGGGGTACGCCGCCAGTACAAACGCCGCCGGTATCATGGAAGCCAGCAGAGCCGGTACCGCCCTGTCGGCGGCAAGCAGAATCGCGGCGGCGCACAAAAATATCATTATGGCGCCGACAAAAAAGGGACCAAGAGCAGTCCGCAGACCGAATATCTCTTTCATCGCGTTTTCCTGCCTGCCAAAATCAGCTCCCATATCTTCGACGTCTCCGGCATCCTTACCGCCTTACCGACAATTAAGAATAAGATAACTGCAATCAGCATCGCCGGCAAGATACGGTATCGGTAGAGAACACTGCTTATAACCTCTCCTGTAAAAATCTGATGATAGAGTATCGCCAAGAGTATTATCGGCAGCGATGCCAGTATTGTCTTAATGATTACGCCTCTCAAAGACCTATCAGGTTTAATTTTTCTGTCGGCAACAAGGACAGCAAACAAAGCGGCAACGGTTGCTGTCTGCACCAGGGAACTGGATAGCGGAATGCCGATAAATCCCCATCTATCGGCGAGCAATCCGGTCAAAACAAATTTGGTAATCATTGAAGTAACGGCAATGACCAGCACCGTCTTCTGCCTGCCGGAAGCATAACAGGCTTGAATAAGAACCGCATACAGAAAAACGGACAGAAGATATGGCGCCAGATAGACCAGTATGCGGGATGTCATATCCAGCGAATCCTTCTCGAAAGCGCCGCGATAGAACACTGCCGTAACCAGCTCCCGTGAAAAAAGTCCGTAAAAGAGCGCACAGGGAATACCCAGTGCAAGAAGCAGGCGAAGAGTCGTCTTGAGGAGACTTGAAAACGATTCCGCCGCTTCACTCGAGGCTCTTTCGCTCAAGAACGGAAAGGTAACCGCAGTCACGGCAAAAGCGATTATATTGACCGGGAGCATCACCAGCATGCTGCAATAATTCAGCGCCGAGACAACGCCGCTCTCCATACCGGAGGCAAAATAGCGGTCTATCAGGAAGTAGGTCCGCGAAAAGATTTCCACCGCGATGACAGCAAATCCCACGGCGACAATTTTCCGAAAATCTTCACCGAAGAATTCCGCTTTGATTCGCGTTACTCCCTTGGGTCCCGCCAGTTTCAGCAAAAGATAGAGCACTTGAAGAAAGGCGCCGCTTAATAAACCCACCACTATCGCCATGACCGAGAGTTGCCCCGAGAAGAAATAAATAACGGCAATGGCGATGACGTTCATTACCACCGTGCCGGCGGCGGGATAGAGGAAGTTCTTTTCAATGTTCAGCGCCGAGCGAAGATATGATTCCGAGAAACCGAGGACTATCAGCAGAGCGAACAACCGGCAATAAAGCTCTGCCTGCGGATAACTTTCCGGCGCAATCTGAGGGGCTATCATCCGCACCAGAAACGGCGCAAGCAATATCACTGCCAGGGTTAGAGCAAATGAGATTACCAGAAGTGTGGAATAAATTCTCCAGAGAGCGCGGCTATATGCCCCGGAATCGGTGGCGCCTTTTATTCCGGTCAGCGACGGTACAATAAGCAGGTTAGTGGAATTCACCAGGACCAGATTAATGAAAACAGGTGCGGCCATTCCCAGCAGAAGAAGGTCATATTCCCAGGAGGTGCCGAAGCGGTCGGCTATTACCATCTCGCGGGCAAATCCCAGAAGTTTCGATATTACAACTATTCCCGTAACCCCGAAAATCGCCTGTCCTATGCGCGATTCCTGAGCCAAGGTCAGAGCGCTCCCAGAAATTTTCGGAGCGCCAATGAAATTATCTCCGAAGGTTCCCGCCCCTTAATGCGATGGCTCCGTCCCGATTTGACCTGTGGCAGATGACACAGGCGGGAGACGATTTTGCTTTGCGACAGGCCTGCCAGAAAATTCCCCTGCTTCAGAGTCTCCGGCCATTCTGTTTCTTCCCTCAAAGTGATGCAGGGGGTTCCAACAAAGGCGGCTTCTTTCTGCATGCCGCCGGAGTCGGTCAAAACCGCCCGGGCATGCCTGATGAGCGACAGGTTATCCAGATACGAAAGCGGTTCGGCGACGGTCAGATGCTTAATAGCCGCAAGTTGACGCCATAAGCCGAATTTTTTAAGATTGGAAACTGTCCGGGGATGAACCGGGAAGACAATCTTTTCATTAAGGGCGGCAAGGAGGGAGACGATGGTTTTCAGATTCTCTATCCGGTCGCTGTTGGCGGCGCGATGGACGGTAACAAGAAGGAATCGCCCCGCTTCCAGCCCGAATCGCTTTAGCGCGGCACGCGACCTTTTCGCATCATCGACTCGCGTTGCAATCAACTCATACATCAAGTCGCCCGCGTGCACTACTCCTTCTTTAATTCCTTCTTTCTTGAGATTATCAAGCGCCGTTTCGGTCGGACAAAAAAGCAGAGAGGAGACCTGGTCGGTGAGGCGGCGGTTAATCTCTTCGGGCATGTCGAGGCGGTTGGAGCGCAGTCCCGCTTCGATATGCCCTACCGGAATCTGCAATTTTGCCGCGGTCAGCGCTCCCGCCAAGGTGCTGTTGGTATCGCCATATACCAGAATGATATCAGGTTGAAGTCGACCCAGCAATTTTTCCAGCCTAATCATAATATTGGCCGTCATTAAGGCATGCGACCCGGAACCGACATCCAGGTTATACTTCGGCTTGGGGAGATGTAACTCGCGGAAAAAAACCTGCGACATATCATAATCATAATGCTGCCCGGTATGAACAATGATATGATGGAATCGGCGCGAAAGTACCGGCGCCAGCGGCGCCAGTTTAATAAACTGAGGCCGGGCGCCCACCACGGAAAAGATGAGCGGTTTCTTTGACAGCATTCGTTGCCCTCCGATTCTTTGCAATCGCATGAAATCGGTCAGCCCGATATCGATTTCACCACCGCAATCACTTCTTCCTGCTCTTCCGCGGTCAACTCCGGAAAAATCGGAAGCGACACCACCGATGCCGATGCCTTGGAAGTCAGCGGGAATTCGTCCGGCTTGTACCCCAGGTCTTTAAAGCAGTCCTGCAAATGAAACGGAACCGGGTAATAGATTTCATGCCCAATCTTCTTTTCCTTCAATACCCGCATCAGCTCGTCACGGTTCTCCACGGCGATGGTATATTGGTTGTAAATATGATAGGCGTAGTCTTTGGCGACCGGGGTCTTAACTGCGGTTCCCTGAAACGCTTTGTCATACAGGGCGGCGTTTTTCCGGCGCCCTTCGGTCCAACGAGGCAAATAATCGAGCTTTACCAGAAGCACCGCCGCCTGAAGCGTATCCAGGCGGGAATTATACCCAATGACGCGATGATAATATTTCGGTTTGGCGCCGTGAAATCTTAGAATCCGCACAAAGTCGGCGCGGTCATCATCACTGAGTGTCACCAGGCCGCCGTCGCCGGCGCCGCCGAGATTTTTGGTCGGAAAGAAGGAGAAACAGCCGTAATGCCCGATCGACCCGGCCTGACGATTCTTATAGCGGGCGCCGATTGCCTGCGCCGCATCTTCGATAACTTGAAGATTATGCTTTCGGGCTATTTGCATAATCGGGTCCATATCGGCGGTCTGTCCAAAAAGATGCACCGGCATGATTGCCTTTGTCCGCGAAGTAATGACCTTTTCAATGGCTCTTGGGTCGATATTATAGGTGTCCTCTTCGATATCAACGAAGACCGGCACTGCCCCCAGCCGCGATATGACGCCGGCCGAGGCAAAAAATGAAAAATCAGAAGTAATCACTTCATCGCCGGGACCCACACCGGCGGCACGCAACGCCAGCAGAAGAGCATCGGTGCCCGAGGCCACCCCAATCGCATATTTGCAGTCGCAAAAAATCGCCAGTCGGCTTTCCAGCTCCGTTACCTCCGGACCCAGAATAAACTGATTATGTTCAAAAACTCGCAGCACCGCCTGGTCTAATTTCTCTTTGATACTGCGGTACTGGCGCGATAAATCAAGCAGCGGAACCGCCATCGCTCACTCCTTCCATCCCTGATTTTCAAGCAACTGCTCTTTGGGCACATCCCGGAATACTTTCGCTGGCACCCCCGCCATTATCTTTTTATCCGGACAGTCTTGTGTCAGCACTGCCCCCGCCGCTATTAGACCATCGGCGCCGATAGTTTTTCCCGGAAGTATCGTGGCATTTACACCAATCCGCCCCCCTCTTCTTACGGTCACCCCTTTGAAGTGCTTAAACCGCTCCTCGGTTCTCCCGATGAAGTTGTCATTTGATGTCGCCACGCAGGGCGCCACAAAAACCCGGTCTTCCAATTCCGAATAGGCAGTTATATAGACATTGGTTTCCAGTTTGCAGTATCGTCCGATTCGGCAGAAATTCTCAATGGCGACCCCCCGACCGACAATGGTGAAATCACCGACGGAGACATTCTCTCTGACCGTGGAGAGGTCGGCAATCAGGACTTTGCGTCCGATTTGACATCCCCGATAGATAACCACGCCGGTGCCGATGATGCAGTCGGAGCCGATTTCGGCCGGAGGAAGCTGCTGCTCTTTGGTCACGGCCGAATTCGCCGCCCGCATCGGATGTTTGCCGATTACGGTACCGTCATCGATGCGGACATTGTCGCCGACTCTGGTTCCGTCGTGCAAGACCACGTTATTGCCGATTATGGAGCCGCGGCCTATTTCCACGCCGGCCCCGATTACCGAAAAGTTTCCCACCCGCACTCCCTCGGCAATACGGGCCGAGGAATCAATTATAGCATTCGACATATTTCCTCACCTGTGAATCTTAAGAGAAGTATTTGCGCACTCCCGGAATCCAGCCCAGAAGCGTATTGAAGAAAAGGGCGGCACGATGGTAATCCTCAGGCGCTTTTTTGCGCAGATTTTCCAGATAGTCCAATATCAGCGCGAAAAATATCGCCAGGATAAGCGCCAGCGCCGCCGCCACGGCGACAATTATTTTCTTCTGCGGACGATATGGAAGCTCCGGCGGATAAGCCGGGTCCAGCACCGATATTGTCGGGGTATCCATCTTCTCCTGTATCTTAGCCTGCTCGAACTGCTCGGTAAGAATCTGGAAAAGCGCTTCTGATACCTGCACCCGACTGGTAAGCTCCGCCAGTTGCCCTTTAAGCAAGGGAACTTCTGAAACGGGCAGATTAAGAAAGGAGCTATCCTTGGCGCCGAATTCGAGACTGCTTATCTGTTCACGAATCTGCTCTACCCGCCTTTTCAAGGTGATGACGTCGGGATGACTCGACGAGAGTGATTGCTCCTTGAGATTAAGCTCGATTTCATTCTCGGCCAGGGCGACTTTTAGATTGACCGCCGACTGAATGGCCAGTTGCGTCTGCTGGTCCAGGTCGATTGCCTTGTGCCGCGACTGAAAAACGCGGAGCGCCGAGCGGGCGGAATCAAGCTCGCGAGCAACTTCTATAAGCCGGTTGCCGATAAAATCGCGCGTTGTGCGGGCGCGCGCACTGGTCACTTCGCGGTTCAGACGGTCCAGTTCCGCCGCATAAGAGTTGGCGACATCCGCCGCCTTCTGCGGATTGCGGTCGGAGAACGATATTTCCAAGAGCCCCTCGTCGGTTACCCGGAAATCGGAGCGGTCTTCCAATCGGCTCAAAACATCCACTACCGACTTCATCCCGTAATGCTCTTTCAGCTTATTGGCTTCAATCACTCGGTCGGCGATACTGCGGCTCTTCAGAATTCTGGCATAGATGTCGGTGGGAGTCGCCCGCACCGGAAGCGCCAGTCCCGATGTGATTGAGACATAATCCTGAATTCCGGCCCCCTGTCCCAGCTTCAATTGCTCGTCCTTGGGCGGCAACAATAAAACGCGGGCCCGGTAATATTTCGGCAGAATGAAAGCCGTCACAGCTGACAGAATCGTAACGGTAAGAACAAAAATAACGATGAACTTTATCCGCAGCGCGATGATTTCGAGCAAACGCCAGAGGTTGAACTGGTTTTCATCCATACTATTCAGTCCG
>JBFMEF010000024.1 GCA_040753495.1 Candidatus Zixiibacteriota bacterium | reverse complement strand
GTCAGAACTGGCAGTACTCGATTGTGACCCTGACCGGGCTGTTTGCGATGATTTTCTTCGGATTTAATTATTTCCGCGATTTCTTCAATTCGGCCGGGCTGCAGAACTATATGTTCCGCGCCTTTTTTGATTATATAATGATTCCGATACAGGCGACGATGTTTTCCCTGCTGGCGTTTTTTATCGCCTCGGCCGCCTATCGGGCATTCCGCGCCCGTTCCCTTCTGGCGACACTTCTACTGATTTCAGCCCTGATAATCATGCTCAGGTTCAATCCGTATCTCGGATTTGTCGGCGACTACATGGAAAGAACCGCCCTCTGGCTACTCAATGTCCCCAATCTTGCCGCCAAGAGAGCCATTATTATCGGCGTCGGGCTGGGGATGGTGGCTACGTCCTTGAAGGTTATTCTGGGAATTGAACGAGCCTATCTGGGGAAGGATTGAGGAGGACAATATGAATATATTTGATCGTATGATGTCTCTTGACCGACGCTGGGTCTTCCTTTTTGTCGCGCTGGTCTGTGTTATCACTTATGTTTGGCCCTTCTCGATTCCTATTCGCATTACCAACGAAGTTAAGGCGATATTCAATTACATTGATAATCTGAATGAGGGCGACATACTCTTCCTGGGAATAGACTATGACCCTAACGCTTTGGCGGAGTTGCACCCGATGACTTACGCCATCGCCGAGCAGGCGTTCCGCAAGAAAATGCGGGTGATATTTGTTACCTTGTCGCAGAATGGACCCGGAATGGCCGACCAGGCGATTCGCGATATCAGCGATTCGGTAAAACTGGACAAAACCTACAACGGCGTCTTCTATCCCGGGCGGGAGATAATTAACGGCATCGATTATGTCTTTCTTGGTTACAAACCGTATCCCGCGCTGGTGATTCTCGGGATGGGGCAGAATTTCCGTATACCATTCCCCTCCGATTACTATGGCACTCCCCTCGACAGCATCCCGATGATGAAAGGGGTTATGAATTACGACCAGGTGAAGTGCGTGGTCGATTTCGCCGCCGGGAATGTGGCCGATATGTGGATTTCATACGGGCAGGGACGGTACAACTTCCCGCTGGCGCTCGGCATGACCGGAGTTATGGGAGCCGACTACTATCCCTATCTGAATTCCGGTCAGATATTCGGCATTATGGGAGGACTTCTGGGTGCGGCACAGTATGAAAAACTGGCTGATAATCCGGGTCCCGCCATCGACGGCATGCGGATTCAGGTCTATGCCCATATCGTCATCATTCTATTCATTATCATTGGCAACATCGGGTTCCTGGTATCCCGACGGAAACAGGGTTAGGAGGTAAAGTAATATGGATGCATTTTCAATAGGAACTTATCTCTGGACGACCTTTGGCGCCTTCTTGACTCTTTGCATATTTTCCTTCCTGTACCGGGACAATCCTTTTTATAAGTTCGCGGAACACCTGGTGGTTGGCGTCTCGGCCGGATATTTCGTCATCATTCTCTGGCACAACGGTCTTCAGCCAAACCTGTTCAATCGCCTGAATGACGGCGACTTTTATCTACTCTGGCTGAATTCGGCGCGCCCCTGGTACCTGATACCGACTGTTCTGGGGGTGATGATGTGGACCCGCTTCTCGCGGAAAAAGTCCTGGATCAGCCGTTACCCGATTGCCATGTACATGGGTATTGCGGCCGGTATTGCGGTGCCGTTGGAAATGAAAAACCGCGTCAATGTGCAGCTCTATTCGGCGATGAAAAACGTGGAATGGAACAACTTCTTCGGGACCGGCATCCTTGATTCCGGCTCGGCGCTGGCGCAGTTGATTATTTTCATTGGAACCTTATCGGCGCTCTTTTATTTCTTCTTCTCCAAAGAGCACTCCGGGCTGTTTAAAGGGGTGGCGCGCTTCGGCATCTGGATACTGATGATTGGATTCGGCGCCTCCTTTGGATATACCGTAATGGGTCGAATTTCGCTCTTTGTCCAGCGAATTCAGTACGTCGGAAACTGGACCGAGACCTCCTGGGCACACCCGTCGGTGCTTGTAGTCTGGTTCCTGATAATTGGCATCTTTGCTGTTCTCCTGCTGCTGGAATTCGTGAAATTCCTTTCAAAACGGAGGACCGCCGCCTCGTAAGGAGAAAAAGAAAGCCATAAAATAGCGAGAATACTTTAAGACCCTGCCGTGCCGGGGTGACCCGACGGCAGGGTTTTCTGATGCCTCCCATGGCGGATTTCCAAGCCGGTATATTCCTTGGTAAAATGGCGAGTTACAAAAAAGTAAAATTGATGAAGGTACAATTTTCAGTAGAGCAAGAATTTATGGCAGAAAAATATGGACAAACCGCAAAAACCTCTTGACAATTGCAACTCAAGAGGATAAATTGGGTATAATAGTACTGGAACCTGGTGGTGGTACTATTTCTCAATTTAAGGGTAACTTAAACCTTTACCGCGAAAGTGAGGTGGGGGGATGGCGATAACGGCAGGAAGCGCCGGCGCCAAAACAAGAGTCAGGAAAAGAGGAAAGGGTAAGCTTTCGACTCCGGAAGCGCGCAGGGAGTATCAGCGACGGTACTACCAGTTGCACAAGGAAAAAGCCAAGGAGTATCAGCGTCAGTACAATCTTACCCACAAGAAGAAGGCCAGGGGGGGCAGAGGGAAAGCGAATTTCATCTGTCCACGGGAGCCGATTCGTTCCACTTTTAACACGTCTGACATAATGCACTCTCCAGTGGAGAAGACCTTAAAGATACTGGAGAAAATCATCAACGGCGAGCGGCTGTTCACGATGTAATGCCGAATGAAGTCTTATAAGGCGGCTTTGGAGCAAAGTCCAGAGCCGCCTTTTTTGTATTGCTTTGTGCGCAAAAATCTTATAATTTTTGCAAAATTTTGAACATTGGGGAGGCCGGTATGGTTGCAGTCAAAAAAGAAACCAAGCGCCAACCAAACAAGGCATCTGTGAAAAGTAAAATCCCGAGGAAAGTGAGCATGGCAAAAATAACCAAATCGAAAAATGCCGGGTCAAAAAAGAGTAATCCGGAAAAGAAATCATCACGGGAAAAGTCATCACGCGGCAAAACAGCGTCTAAATTCACGCTGGAACATCCGGCATATTACTTCTTCGGCGGCGGCAAAGCTGACGGTGACGGTACCATGCGCGACCTCCTGGGAGGAAAAGGAGCGGGCTTGGCGGAGATGACCCGCGCCGGCATTCCGGTCCCGGCCGGCTTTACCATCACCACCGAAGTCTGCAAAGTCTACTATCAGAATAATCTCGAGATTCCTGAGGAAATAGACCGCGATTTTCCTAAATATATGGCGAAGATAGAGGAAGTTATGGGGGCCAAATTTGGCGACCCCACTAACCCGCTGCTGGTTTCGGTCCGCTCCGGCGCCAAATTCTCGAT
>JBFMEF010000023.1 GCA_040753495.1 Candidatus Zixiibacteriota bacterium | reverse complement strand
TTATAAGATAGATATTCGTTATTTCCCAATAGAAATGAAGCTTCGGCGCCCTTTCCGGGTGGCATACGGCGCCGCCGCAACCAAGACCAGCCTGTTTGTCGAGATTGACGGCGAATGCTGGGGGGAAGCATCCGGTTCTGTCTACTACGGAGCATCTATTGAAGAAATCGGGCGTGACCTGAAAACCGGAATTGATGCTTTGAAAGACGTCAAGAGGCCGACGGCCACGGTCCTGGAAGATATCAACAGATTAGAAATAAACCGTTCCGCCCGGTTCGCTTTGTCAACGGCGTTCTTGCATTACTTATCTATGCGATTGGGACGGTATCCCTGGGAGATAGTCAATCTCGGGCCTCCGGATGATGTTCGGACATCATTTACCGTCAGCATTTCCACCATAAGCGATATGGTTTCTGAAATTAAGGAATCGCCCTATCCGATTATCAAACTGAAGATGGGATTTGAGGGTGATGAAGAGCTTGTCGCCGAGCTGCGGAAAGTCTCTGGTAAGTCATTTCGCATTGACGCCAACGGCGGGTGGTCATTGGAAAAAGCCGAGCGGATGATTTTTAGACTTAGTCAGATAGGGGTCGAGCTTGTAGAGCAGCCGACCAAGCCGGACCTGGCGGCGGAGTGGCAACATATCAAAGGGCGTTCCAAGACTCCCCTCTTTATTGATGAGGGAATGAATACTCTCGAAGATTATCTCCAATATGCCGATTATGTTGATGGGATAAATATTAAGCTGGCGAAAGCAGGCGGCATTCTGGAGGCATCAGCGATAGCCGGAAAAGCCGCAAAAGACCGTCGAAGAGTTATGCTGGGATGTATGGTAGAATCCTCGGTGGCGATTTCTCCGGCGCTTTATATGGCGTCACTGGCACATTATTTTGACCTCGATGGTCCTCTGCTTCTTGAAGAGGATTGCGCCACAGGTATTATGTTTAATGTTGAAAAGATGAATCTCGGTGAAGATATTATCGGCGGACCAAAAATGAAGGCAAGATTCCGATATGCCAAATCTGATTGAGAAGCTTCTCATTTTAGTGGCGGCGGTGGCAGTAATGAGCGCCCCTGCGGGAGCTGTCCCGCCGAAAGTAAATGTCGTTTATCCTCGTCTGGGCGACACCTTAACAACTGTGGATTCTACTTTCATTTTAGGCTCGGTTACTCCGGGAGCGACTCTTTGGATAAACGGCAGTCGGACCGCTGTTCATGAGGAAGGTGGCTTTATCGCTTTTCTTCCCGTTTTTCCCGGCGCCTTCAACTTTGAATTGATGGCGATAAGCGGCGACGATACATTGGTACTGCTCTGGCCTATATATATTCGGCCGCACCTGGAATTCAGTTACGATTCATTGACGATTATCAAAAGCCAACCGGGCCTCACTCTCGGCTTGAGAAACGGGGAAATTCTTTCGGTGGAATTTATGGGAACTCCGGGCTGCATCGCCAG
The DNA here is from genome assembly GCA_040753495.1 of Candidatus Zixiibacteriota bacterium. Lineage (NCBI taxonomy): Bacteria > Pseudomonadati > Candidatus Zixiibacteriota > Candidatus Zixiibacteriota bacterium. Next base: position 6,131 of record JBFMEF010000023.1, on the reverse strand, counting down.
TTTCTCTCTGCCGGGAATAGCGGATTCTGTGCCGATGGCAGAAATACTGCCGGTGGCGAATTCATCCCAGGCAAATTCGGCATTTGGTACTCTGGCTGCAAACTCTCCGAAACGTTTTGGCGGGCATTATCAGGGATATATGGAAGTGCCCGAAACGGTACTGGATGATTCACTGCCGGTGATGTTCCATCTGCGAGCGCCAACCCTGGCAGAGTTGGTTGAGATTCTGAAAAAGCGCCCTGTTGAAAATATAGATTTTGCGATGCTCAATCTTTTGCGATATGAATCAGCCGCGAAATCTGACAGTTCCGGGATTTTTGTCCGTTTCAATCCAACGGAATATCCATCGATGGTTGAATTCAAAGACTCTGTACAGACTATCAGGATAGGTCCCGGCAAAGGGTACATAACGATTTTCCAACCGCGCGGTGTTCTGGCGCAGGCGACTGGATATGAGGGTGATTGGCTGAAACTTCGACTTTCGCCTTCCGAAATCGGATGGGTTAACAAGGGGTCAGTCAGATTCTTGGAAAAGAGTCGTCCTCCGGTGATATCATATCCCAAGACGGTGCGCACAATCGTGTCCGATAACGATGTCACTGTCATAGTCCCCCTGGCGGCGAGGCATCCTTTCCGAATCGTCGAGGAAGATAATAAGACGCTGACCATCGACCTGTTCGGGGTCAACACCGATACCGACTGGATTCGGTACGATTCCGAGGATGACCTGATTAGAATAATCACCTGGCGGCAGGTGGAGCCGGAGCTGTTTCGCCTGACTATAAGGACCAATCACTCTATCTGGGGATATGATGCCGACTACGAAGGGAATATTTTTCGATTGAAGCTGCGCAAACCACCTAAAAATGTAAGGAAAGTAAAGAATCTGGTTATAGTCATCGACCCGGGGCATGCGGCAGACCCGGGAGCGGTTGGTCCTACCGGTCTGAAGGAATCAGAAGCCAACCTGGCGATTGCCAGCGCCCTGCGGGATAGACTTTCCGCAAAAGGGGCAAGAGTAATCATGACCCGCGATGATATGTCCCATATTCCGCTTTATGAGCGCCCCTCAATCGCAAAGCGATACGGGGCGGACCTGTTCATTTCCATCCATAATAATGCCTTGCCGGACGGGCTTAATCCTTTTGTGAATAACGGCGTTTCCACTTATTATTATCATCCGCATTCCCTGGGTCTGGCGCGGAATATTCAACGGGAACTCCGCGCCGCAACTGGGCTGAAAGATTTTGGGACCTATCACGGCAATCTGGCGGTAGCTCGTCCCACCCAATATCCGGCTGTGCTGGTAGAGACCGCTTTTATTATCTTGCCGGAACAGGAGGCGCTTCTTAAGAACCCGGAATTTCAAAAGAAGGTCGCCACGGCAATTCAGAAAGGGATAGAAAGGTTTTTGAAAGAATATGAGTAGCGAAACCGGTGCGAACGGCAAAGGCAATCTCTTGTGGCTGGTCTATATTTCATTATTTATTGCCGGAGGCATGCTTCTGGCTGATGCTCTCGGCGTCAGGGCGCTAAGCCGTCTTACGGTTCGTCTGGGGGCGGCGCTTCTTTTTTCCGCGATTGCCCTGATGGCAGGAAAAGACAAGCCGGCCGGCATTGTAGCCATTGCCATAGTTTGGATTGCGGTTCTTATCACGCTCTTTAACTGATTGATTGGCGTATGCCCCAACCGAGGCAGTCATCAGTATCTATCGCCTATGGCCGCGGCAAGATTGAATTGCCCCTTGACCCCGATATTGCTGACTGGGAGATAATTCAGGGGGGAAATGAAACTGCGATTCTCGATTTTGAAAGCAGATTCAAGGAAGCGGTCAATTCCCCTGTAAATTCGGCGCCGTTACGTCAGATAGTAGCATCCGATGATACGGTCGTCATTGTCACCTCCGATGGCACTCGTCCGGTCCCCAATAAGCTTCTGATACCGGCAATTGTGCGGCACTGTCAACTTCGGCCTGACAAGGTGTCAATTCTGATAGGGACCGGCACTCATCGTCCTCCCTCGCGCTCTGATCTGATTGACCTGTTGGGGAAAACGATTTTAGAGAGTTTCCGAGTGGTCTGCCATAGTGCGACTGAACCCGACGAGCTGGAGTTTTTGGGACGAAGCAGAAGCGGGGTACCGGTTTCTATGAACAAGGAATATCTTAGGGCGTCCAAGAGAATTGTCTTAGGATTTATTGAGCCGCATTTCTTTGCCGGATTCTCAGGCGGGGCAAAAGGAATCTGCCCTGCGGTCTGCGGGATGGAGACTATTAATGAATTTCATTCTTTCAGGATAATAGCTCACCCCAAGTCGGACTATGGTGAACTTGAGGAAAATCCGCAGCAACTGCTGGCAAGAGAAATTGTCGCACTGGCGCCCCCTGACTTCCTGGTCAACGTAACGCTCAATTCCGCCAAGCAGGTGACCGGTATTTACGCCGGAGACTATATTGAAGCCCATCGCATCGGCGCCAACGATTCTTTGCGCATCGCCAGTGCCAGAGTGAAGAAAAAATATCCGCTGGCCGTAGTCTCAAATTCCGGCTATCCATTGGACCAAAACCTCTATCAGACGGTTAAAGGGATTACCACCGCCGCCAGAATTGTTGCTGATGGAGGAATAATATTGGCTGTTTCCGAATGTTCCAAAGGAATTCCTGATGACGGCAATTTTGCTCAGATATTGAATACGGCAACTGACCCTGCCGCCGTTCTCGAAATAATCGCCGACCCTTCATATAAAGTTTCCGACCGCTGGCAGGCTCAGAAACTGATGCAGATTCTCATGAAAGCGCGCGTCTGCCTTCTTTCCGAACTTTCCGAGGAGAAGACCGCTTCCTGCAAGATGGTGAAGGTCGGCAGTATCATTGAAGTCGTAAAAGATGTGGCAAGAGAATTTGGTCCTCGTCCACCAGTGGCGGTCATTCCCGATGGTCCCTTGACCTTGCCGATTATCGGCGGTGGGAATGGGTAGGATATCAGTGCTAATATAGATCTCAAGCAAGACCAAAAATTCTGTGAAAAAAATCACAAAGATATCTTCTTTCATAATACTGGATATTTATAAATATGCTAATCTTTCCCCCGCCAAATATGTCAACGAAACGAGTAATTGCTTCAGATATATATGTAATTGTGATATATAAGATTATGTTAGATAGTATAATAACAGCGTTTTATCAAGTGTTACATTCGTAATATTCCGCATTCAATGAAATCTCTGCATAATATAGTAGGTGAAATATTTCTCAAACTGGCGAGATTTCGGTCGCTAAAGGGCTTGACTTTTTGGGCAGAAGGTGGTATACCAATCCTTATAAGAGGACGAGATTGACCACAATCTTAAGGTTGATTGTGATTGATAGTCCATCGTTCTAAGAACCAGGAGGTTAATTTTAATGAATAGCAAGCCGTTTAATCCGTTTGCGATGGCGCAGGCGCAGTTCGACCGGGCTGCCGATTTTCTGAATCTGGATATGCCGACGCGCGAGCTGCTAAGATATCCGATGCGGGAATATCAGTTCAATATTCCGGTTCGGATGGATGACGGTACCGTAAAGATATTTCGCGGCTTTCGTGTACAGCATAACGATGCCCGGGGACCGGGTAAGGGCGGGATTCGCTTTCATCCGCATGAGACAATCGACACAGTCCGAGCGCTTTCGATGTGGATGACTTGGAAATGTTCGGTTGTGGATATTCCTCTTGGTGGGAGCAAAGGGGGAGTTGTCTGTGACCCGCACAATTTGAGTATGAGGGAGCAAGAGAGCCTCTGCCGCGGATGGGTTCGTCAATTATCAAAAGATATCGGGCCGCTTATAGATGTCCCGGCACCGGATGTCATGACCTCGGCCCAGCATATGCTCTGGATGCTCGATGAGTTCGAAACGATTCATCGGGGCCATTATCCCGGTTTGATAACCGGAAAACCGGTTGGCATGGGCGGCTCGCTGGGCAGAACTGAGGCAACCGGGTACGGCGTGATATTTACAGTCAGAGAAGCGCTTAAAGAATTGAATATAAAAGTGGAGAATACTATCGCCAGCGTTCAAGGGTTCGGCAATGTTGCCCAGTATGCCATTCAGCTGTATCAGCAGATTGGCGGCAAAGTCATCTGTGTCTCTTGTTGGGACCAGACTGACCAGACGTCTTACACCTTCAGAAAAATGTCCGGCATAGACCTGCAGGCGCTGTTGAAGATAACCGACCGATTCGGCGGTATAGATAAAACTCAAGCCAAAGCGCTGGGGTATGAAATTCTCCCCGGCGACGCCTGGATTGAACAGGAGGTCGATATTCTGATTCCGGCCGCGCTGGAAAATCAGATTACCGCGGACAATGTCGGACGGATGTCGCCTCGTGTGAAACTTATTGCTGAAGGAGCCAATGGTCCGACCACTCCGGATGCTGACCAGGTAATCGCGCAGAGGAAGATTTTCATGATTCCGGATTTTTTGGCAAACGCCGGCGGTGTGACTTGCAGCTATTTTGAGCAAGTTCAGAGCAATATGAATTATTTCTGGGAAAAAGATGAAGTTCTCGGGAAACTGGATCTGAAGATGACTTCCGCATTCCAGTCAGTGAGTGAACTGGCGCGGAAGCGCAATATTTATATGCGAGATGCCGCCTATTTTATTGCGGTGAACCGTGTTGCCCAGGCTTGCCGAGACCGAGGCTGGGTGTAACAGCCCTTTCCTGAGTGTCGCTTTGAGCCCGGTTGGGAGGTATTCTGACCGGGCTATTTTTCTGATGCCGGCAGAAGAAGGCTATTTCCGAGCTTGCTCCCGCCGTTGCCATCGCCTAATTTATCTTATGACCGATTCGGATAATTCCAGGATTAATCCCGCTGACAAGATAAAGCCGTTCGAGCGCCGATTCTGGGATGGAGCTGATACTTTTACAAAAATCGGTAACGGCGCCATTGGAGGAAAAGCCTCGGGGCTGGCGCTGGTAAGAGATATCCTTGCCCGCCGTTTCCAGCGCGAGCAGTTCCCGTCACTGGAGTTGAACGTCCCAACCCTGACCGTCATAACTACCGAATTTTATGACCGATTTATGCAGGATAATAATCTTTACGGTGAAATACTGCGGGATTACCGTGATGACCAAATTGCTCTGATATTTCAAAGAGGGGAGCTGGCTCCAGAACTGGTAGGGGACCTTCGGGCGCTGATATCTAATTTTCATACTCCGCTGGCAATACGGTCATCCAGCCTCCTGGAAGACGCCATGCGGGAGCCATTTGCCGGTGTTTACGGAACGAAGATGATTCCTAACAATCAGCCGGAAACCGATACCCGCTTCCAGCGTCTGGTGGAAGCAATCAAGTTTGTTTACGCCTCGACCCACTTCAGAAAAGCCCGCAATTATCTGAAATCGACTAGAAGAGCCCCCTCCGCCGAAAAAATGGCTGTGATTATACAGGAAGTTGTGGGCAGACGACACAACGGCCGATTTTATCCTGACATTTCGGGAGTCGCCCGCTCCATCAATCATTATCCCACCGGGCATGCCACCCCCGAGCAGGGAGTGGTCAGCCTGGCATTGGGGTTAGGGAAAACCATTGTCGATGGCGGTCAGGTCTGGAGTTATGCTCCGTCATATCCGCGGGCGACGCCTCCGGTCAGGTCGTTGGCGAATCTTGCCAAGATGAGCCAGGCAACATTCTGGGCTGTCAACATGGGGAAACCGCCGGCCCATGACCCGATTAAAGAGACCGAGTATCTGGTCAGGTTAGACCTTAAGGACGCCGAGTGGGATGGGACTCTGGCATTGACGGCATCCACGTACCAGCCGCAAAACGACCGTCTGGTGACCGGTATCGGCCAGGAAGGAATCAGAGTGGTCACCTTTGCCCCGCTCTTGAGCGCCCGGTTATTTCCGCTCAATGACCTGCTTAGGCATCTGTTACAGGTAAGCGCCGAGGAAACCGGCTCCGACATCGAAATGGAATTTGCCATGACTTTTTCCCGCGAGAACAATTCCGTGAAATGCCGCCTGGGGTATCTTCAATTGCGACCGATGGCAACACGGGACAAAGAAATTTCCTTGAGCAATGCCGAAATGCAATCTGAAAAGGTTATTGTTCGCTCGAGTCAGGTCATGGGGAACGGCATAATTGAAGGAAT
>JBFMEF010000022.1 GCA_040753495.1 Candidatus Zixiibacteriota bacterium | reverse complement strand
CATTTAGCGGTCAAATGTTAAATTTATTCCCCTTGTAGAGTAATGGCGGTGTAGCTCAGTTGGTCAGAGCAGCGGAATCATAATCCGCGTGTCCGGGGTTCGAATCCCTGCACCGCTATTTTTTTATCCGGCCGTTTTCCAAAATTCAGGGCACGGAAACTCGCACTGATTCAGTTGACTCTAAAGCGACGACCAAGACTAAGGCTTGTGATCATTTCAGCATGACCATCTTACGGGCAACCCCTTTATTACCCGAAGTAAGGCGGTATAAGTATATTCCTGATGCTACCAATTGACCGCTACTGTTTGTGCCGTCCCATTCTATTTTATGCCACCCGGCAGGAAAATCTCTGTTTACAAGAGTCCGCACTTGCTGGCCAAGCAGGTTTAGAATTTCTATGGCGACATTTGACCGTACGGGAAGATGGAATTCAATGCTGGTAATGGGATTAAAAGGATTGGGATGATTTTGGCCAAGTTGTAACTCTGATGGCAAAGGCTGCGATGCCTCGTAATCAATTCCCGTCGGGATTAATTCATAAAGATGCGCGAAGATATCAGCACTGGAGTCTCCATAACGACGGGGATCGGCCCAAGCCATAAGTACTTTCCGCCCATTTATAGTCACCACCGGGGATTTCTGATTTACCCAATATAAAGAGTCGGGTTCCAAGACATTTCCCTTTGGTGAACCGGATATACCATAGGCACGGCTAAATGCATTAGTCCAGTTATAGTAAGGATCGCTATGACCCACTAATCCTGCGATGGCAAAATTCCCCGAATCGTCGGCGCTGATGTCTGTTATCCGACTGGTGAGCGATGCAGCGGAAATATTCATTGTATCACTGATGACTGTGCCAGACGTATCAATAATCCGTGCCAGTATTGCGGGATCTGCCTGATTATAATCGTTCCAGGCGAGAACAAAATTCCCGCCGCCTACGTACGCCGTGTATGAATTTCTGTTATCGTTTTCTGAGCCATGATCGACTCCGACTATAATACACGCACCGCGGGCATTTCCCTCGCGGTCAAATAATCTGGCCATTATTTGGCGATCTGTGATAGAATCGACTTCAGTCCATGTGACCAAGAGATTTCCGTACGGGTCAGTCGCTATTTCCGGATCGAAACTGGAAGCGACATTATCATTATCATTGACTTTTATATCGTAGCCCATGAGGTTGCCAGCAGAATTAATTCTCTGCATGAATATTTCCAGTTTTCCATTCCGCTTATCTTCCCAAACTGCAAAGACTCTTCCGGACTCGTCCATTGCCAGTGCAACATTATACCCTAATGTATCGGTCTCACTATTTATGACCATTTCTTCTACCGATGTCAGACCCCCTTCATCAAATATCCGAAGATACAACCGCCCCTCCGGACTTAAATTTATTTTCTTCTCCCAGGATGAGGCGAATCGACCCGCATTGTTGGCGGCGACGGCGGGATTAACTGTCGAATGGGATTTAACCGTGTCGAGATTGATCTTAAAATTGGTTCCTTCCGGCGCCCCGTCCATACCATAAATCTGGCCGAATATATTAAACCTCCCCTCATTATTTCTGTTATCCGCCCAAACTATTATGCTGCTGCAATAACCCAAAGGTGCGATAGAAGCAGACTGATGTGTTCCTGTGCCAGCATCATTGGTGACTCTAAAGTTTCCCCCGATTTTCACACCCAGAGGAGAAAACATCTGAGCAAAAATGTCAAAGTTTGCATTGGGTAAGTATAAGTCATTTCTGCCATCAGACCAACAAGCGACAAATTTACCCGCCAAATCGCTGGCGACGTCGACAAAGGACATACCACCGTTTTGACTGACTTCAGAAACGATAATATTTCCCCCATTGAATTGGCCGGTGGGGTCGAATCTCTGCATATATTGATGATGCTTATATCTTAAAGGTCCAGAAAGAGTAAATCCGTACCAGAAGAGGGCGACTCCATGGTTGCCGGATTGAGCCACTGCTACAGGATAAGGTTGTGTACTCATATTGGATTCACTGGCCTTAACCGCGGCTCCAATCGGTGAAACATTAGAATCAAAGCGCTTCAAGTAAGCTCCATCAAAGAAGGCATTCCATGCCAGGTATAAAGTACCCGAAGAGTCGAGTGATAAAGAAGGGTAATGAGCGTCAATACCCGAATCACTCATTTGAAAATTCGTACCTATGGGAATGGCAGAAGAATCGTACAATTGCCCGTAGATTGCATTCTGATTGTTATTATTCCTTGAGGTCGACCAGGCCACCAAGAATCTGTCGTCGCCGAGCCATTGGACTGTGGGGTCGCCTCCATAAGTTGCCCCTAAGTCATCACTTACTTTGAATTCGGGGCCCAACGGGACACCATTCTTATCAAGCAGCCGTGCCCAGGCGCTAATAGAGTGGGACCTCCACGCTATCACGACTTTGCCTGTATTGCTGACAGCGACAGTCGGTTCGACGCAAGCCCCAAAAGTATCAACTCTTTGATTTTCTCCAATGCGATTCCCTAAGGAATCAAATTTTTGCATCCAGATTTGGGCGCCCCATGGCTCGTCCCGATATTCCTCCCAAGTCACTATTATTATTTCTTCCGAATTTATAACCGTCGCTGATCTTGGATGTAAGTCATCAGGCAAAGATGAGTCATTTACCTTGAAATCTGGACCCTGGGGAACGCCAGTGCTGTTAAAGATCCGCGCGTAGATGTCAGAACAGCCTGGTCTCCTGCCGTCGGCCCAAGTGATAATAAACCAGCCACTCGCGCTCATCGCGACTGATGGAAAAAGCTGTGAATTAGCCGGCTCTGATATATCGTCATTCACTTTCCAGTCTTTCGCTTCCTGTGCGTGGGCAAAGGGGGCAGAAAGCAGCAGGAAAGCCTTCAGTATAACTGGCCAAGTGAATTTCACCCTAATCGTCCTACTGCGCATGACAGATTTCTCCTTTCAGGAATCGATGATGTAATTCAGAAGTAAGCCGACCTTCTGGCCTGACTTAATTACTGAGTGACACTCCTCTTACAGAAATCGATAGAATATCATTCAAAAGGAATTACACCCTGTAAGAATCCGGGCGAATTATAACAAAATATATCGGCATTATCCATTTTGTCAAGTCAAAAACCCTATTGGGCTCCATCTGCTAAGAATACCTGAGGCATTCGACCCTGTCTAACCGCACCCACGAAAACCTGAATCCCAATGGTAATTGCAATTCGATATGCTGCATATGACTCAACTATATTAGATAACTGAAATCTATTGACCTTTGCTGACGAAATGAAGAGATTGTGTCTGCTGTCAAGATATGTATAATATTATTTGCTATGGGCAAGTGATTGGACATATTGTGATATGAGCCAACTGTCTGCACTGAAAATGAATCTGCTGACAAAAAACTATGCTTCCCTCCGGGCTGTGGACAATATCAGTTTCACCGTGAATGCCGGCGAAATTGTCGGTCTGCTCGGTCCCAATGGCGCCGGCAAATCGACCACCATCAATATGATTCTGGGGATTCTGAAGCCGAATTCAGGAAATATCGAGATATTCGGGAAAGACGCCCTCGCTTACCGGGCGGATATCAGCAAGCAACTGAATTTTGCCGCCGTTTATGCCAAATTGCCCCCCAACCTGACTGTCCGCCAGAATCTTCGCGTATTCTCTCTTCTTTACGGAGTTCCGAAACCAAAGAGACGAGTGGAAGAGTTGCTCGCCGAATTCGAATTGACTGAGTTTGCCGATGTCAAAGCCGGTTTGCTGTCTTCCGGCGAGATGAGCCGCCTCAGTCTCGCCAAAGCGATTATCAACAATCCGCGCCTGCTTCTGCTGGATGAGCCGACCGCCTCCCTTGACCCCAGTATTGCCCTGCAGATACGGCAGAAGGTTCGTCGTTATGTCGACAGTACCGGCACCGCCGTCCTCTGGACCTCCCATAATATGCGGGAAATTGAAGAAGTCTGTGACCGGGTTCTTTTTCTTTCGCACGGGAAGATTTTATTGTCGGGCGACCCGCGCCTTTTGCCGTCAGCAAACGGCAAGAAAGACCTCGAGGAACTGTTCATTGCGGTTGCCCGCGAACCGGTTTCACTGAAGGAGTAGCGCTCAATGTCTTTGGCTCGAATTAGCGCGGTGTCGCTTCGGCATATTTATCTTATCCGGAATAACCCTTCCCGCCTGGCAAGCGTCTTTCTCTGGCTGCTGGTCGATGTCACTCTCTGGGGATTTATCAGCAAATATCTCGGCTCCATGGGACAGGCGACATTCAGTTTCACCACCGTCATTCTTGGCGCCATCATCCTCTGGGAATTTGTTACCCGCGTCCAGCAGGGGATGATGACCGGATTTTTGGAGGATGTCTGGAGCCAGAATTTTATCAATTATTTTGCCTCGCCGCTGCGGCTCATTGAGTATCTGAGCGGCTCTGTTCTTACCAGCCTTGCCACGGGACTTCTGGGCTTCCTTATGGTCATCATCGTCGCCGCCATCGCTTTCGGATATAATATCTTAATCATCGGAATTCTTCTATTACCATCCCTGGCGATTCTCTTTGTATTCGGGATATCTATGGGGGTGGTTGTCTCGGGACTGATTTTCCGTCTTGGTCCAACTGCCGAATGGCTCGGCTGGCCTATCCCTCTGGTGCTATCGCTTTTCTCCGGCGTTTTCTACCCGGTGGCGACACTCCCGTCGCCTCTGCAGCTGGTTGCCAAAATCATTCCGGCCTCCTATGTTTTTGAGAGTGTCCGGGCCGTTGTTTCCGGTCAATCCCTTTCGGCGGCGATTATGGCGCAATTGCTGATTGCCGCGCTTCTGGCACTCATTTATCTCGCATCGGCATATCTGCTGTTCCTGCATGTTTATCGCCGCAATCTCGAGAATGGGAGTATTGTCCAGTTCAGCGCCGAATCATTCTAACCGGCAGGTTTGACAAAGAATGAATCGTTCCGCAGGTTATTGCTCATCAGATGGCAATCGTCGAGAAACCGGATTGAGCGGTATTTTCTAACCTTATCGGCGGCAACTCGTTAAAAATAATTTTAGATTCGCCCTTCTATGGCAAGGCGCTTGCGCTCCATCTGATTGGATAAATCTCGCATAAGCGAAGGGAGAGAATCATGCGCAGCAATACGTGGCTTTTCTCGGGGCTGGCTTTTCTGGCTCTACTTCTCTTTTTCTGGGGATGCGATAAGGAAAAAATCGTGCAGACTACCGAGTATGTTCACGACACCAAATATATCGAAATGCCCCCCGACACGGTCCGGATGATTGACACTATCTTTTCTTCCGATACTTCCTATATAAACCATCGCGACACCATCTTCCTGCTCGACACCATTTATCAGAATTCCGTCATTCATGATACCATCCGAATTACCACGATAATTCATGATACGGTGCTGGTCTATCGGGACCGGTATGATACCGTTGTTATCATCGATACCTTCCTTCAAACCCAATATCTTCCCAGTTCGCCTCTGGCTGTCGCCGCCATGGAGTTTCATACCGACCCGCTGGTACTGGACTTTGTCAGCCAGGAATATGGCTGGGGGGATGGGTATATCTTTTACATTACTCCCTCTCAAATGGAAATTACGCACCCTTCCGCCAATGTCTATGATATCTATGGCTATCTGGAGTATTATAGCTCCGACTGGGCTAACTATGTGCCGATAGAGTTTTATTGGCGTGTGACCTACCGCAGCGGCGACCCAAGCAATCCCAGTAACTGGCAGATGTCCGACCCGCCGTCGGCAATATCGGTCCATCAGCCCGGATTGAAATCGGTCACGGGAGGACCCCTGCCACCCCTGAGTCGTTAGGGGCAATCGAGTCCGACTGTCGCGCCGCCGGTCGGGACATCCGCAGTGATGGCCTAAGACTTTTCGTGGTCCTGGTTTTTCCGACGGTGACAGTGTTGCTCGAATGACTCGGCATCGATGCTTTCGTCGAGACAAAGTTGAATCATTTCGGGGCGAAAACAGGGGTGCACCTGACGTCGCGCCACCCGCTGAATATTGAGGAGATGCCGGGCGGTGATATTGTCAGTGGTTATGTTTTTCCCGCCCGAGCCGCAGGCAAGAGTTAAGGAGGGACGCAGAGCGTTGAAGGTTCCCCCCATGGCGCCGTGCGACGCCGGGGTATTAACCAGGATTCGGCCGGCATTCATCACGGAGGCAAAATGCATTATCCGCTCTTCACTGTTGGAAAAAATACTGATAGTATGCCCCAGGCCGCCATTATGGTTTATCTTGCGGCAGAGCTCCACCGCCTGTTCAAAGTCGTTCGCTATGTAAAACGCCAGTATCGGCGCCAGAATCTCCAGTGACAGGGGGGAGTGTAAGCCGACTTCCTCTAATATCGCAATCAGCAATGTCGTATCGGGCGGCACCGAGAATCCTGCCATTTCGGCAATTCTGGGGGCCGGTTGTCCGATAACTTCCGTCCGCATGGTTTTCGTCGTTAAATTGAACGCTACCGACTCCAGTTTCTTTATCTCTTCCTTTGAGAGAAAATAGGCTTTCCGTTTCTTGAATTCTTCAATCACCGCCTCAACATGGCATGACCGGACCACCAGGGCTTGCTCGCTGGCGCAGATAGTACCGTTGTCGAACGTCTTGGATATAAATATCTGCTCGACCGCAAAAGGGACATCGGCAGTCCTGCCAATAAAAGCCGGGACATTCCCGGGGCCGACTCCAAACGCCGGATTCCCTGAGCTATAGGCGGCGCGCACCAGCGAAGTCGAACCGGTGGCAAGAACCAGGGCTGTCCTGTGATGCCGCATGAACTGAAGTGTCTCCTCTTCGGTCGAATTCTTTACCCACTGGATGCAATTCTCCGGCGCTCCCGCCGCCAGAGCCGCTTCATAGCATAGCCTTGCCGCTTCAATGGAGCATTTTTTTGCCGCGCCGTGGGGACGAATAATTATCGGGTTGCGCGACTTTAGAGATATCAGGATTTTGAACAGTACCGTCGAGGTTGGATTGGTGACCGGAGTGACACAGAAAATCGGTCCTAATGGCTGAGCGATTTCGATTACGCCATTCTGGGGATCTTCCGAAATGATACCGACTGTCTTCATATTTTTGATATCTTCATAGACAAACCGGGTGGCGATGGCATTCTTGATAACCTTATCCTGCCAGACGCCGATACCGGTTTCCTCATGCGCCATCCTGGCTAGACGAACCCGGTTATTGAATCCGGCATGATAGACGGCCGTTACAATCCGGTCGGTCGCTTCCTGGGAATAGGTTCTGAAAGCGGCCGCCGCCCGTGTTGCCTTATCCATGATGCCGTCAATATCTACACCATTTCTTACTGACGCATTCGCCATAACTTAAACTGCTCCGCGCTGCTATTAATCCTGCCAAACTTGCATTAAATACGATCTTTTCCGTCCAGACCGGCTTTCTCACAGTCCCTGAGCTGTAAATGAACATCATCCCGCCAAAAAGGCAAGTTAGATTTTTTAGACCTTTTTAATTTGGATTGCATCTCCCCATCTCGCTAACAGCGCAGAATCTGTGAATCTCTACCGGCCGACTAAACGATAAAGTGACAAAATCTTACCAGATATGATAGAACGAATCGAATATTTGCCAAAATTTCAAGAACAAATTCTGATGATATCCGTAAACTGTCAACAGGGAACAAAAGAGCGAGCCAGGGCTTGTATTGAGCCACCGGCGATTCTGCTCGGCTTAAAACCAGCCGCTGATATCGGGATTATATCCCGCTAAATCGAATATCATTATCTGTATGAAAGGAATGGCGCTATGTCAGATCGCTCCCTTGTTACCCCGGGAAAGACAGCCTGCCTTCTTGTGCTGACTTTTTTGCTACTCTCCCTACCGTCCCTCGCCAGCAAAAGTTTTAAGCCGATATTCAAGCCTACCCTGGATATTTTCCGCACGGGCGGGAAAATCAATATTGACGGCAATCTCTCCGATGTCGGCTGGCAGTCCGCCGGGCGAGTCGAGAATTTTGTAGAAAGAAACCCTGGCGAAAATACGCTTCCGGAGGCGGAAACCCGGGCTTTTATTACATTCGATGAAGACAAATTATATGTCGCCTTCATCTGCTTTGACAACGTGGCCGACTTGCGGGCGACCATGTGCCAGAGAGACCAGTTTTATGGCGATGACGCCACCGGCCTTCTTATCGACACTTACGGCGATGCCACCCGCGCTTATGAGTTCTATGTCAATCCATACGGTGTGCAGAAGGATGCCCTCTGGTCCTCTGTGGGGGGCGAGGATTTCGGATTCGACCTTATCTGGGAATCGGCGGCGCAGATTACCGATTCCGGGTACCAGGTGGAGATTGCCATTCCGTTTTCCAGTCTCCGTTTTCCCAACAAGAATATCCAGTCTTGGAAAATGGATTTCTGGCGGAATCGGCCGCGCGAGAGTTTCAAGCAGTACTCCTGGGCGGCCTACGACCGCAACGAGCAATGCTGGCCCTGCCAGTGGGGCACCGTTTCCGGTATTGCTGACGCCCGCCCCGGTAAGGGCGTGGAGTTCCTTCCGGCGCTGGTTGCCAATCAGTCCGGATTAAAAAGCGATTTTGGCGACCCCGAGTCAAAATTCGACAATCAGGACCCTGATGCCGAACTTTCTCTCGGCGGCAAATATGCCGTCAATTCCGATATTACTATTGAGGCTGCCTACAACCCCGATTTCAGCCAGATTGAAGCTGATGCCGCTCAGATTGATGTTAATACCACCATCGCTCTATTCTATCCGGAACGGCGCCCGTTCTTTCAAGAGGGAAGCGACATCTTTCGCACTCTCTTCAATTCCTTCTATACCAGAACCGTGAATGACCCCAAGTTTGCCGCCAAGATAGCCGGACGAACCGCCCGGCGCAGTTTTGCTCTTTTAGTGGCGGAGGATGAGAACACTCCCTATATAATCCCCCTTGACCAGTCCAGTCTTCTGCTCAATACCGGCAAGAGCATGGTAGGGGTTTTCCGCGGAGCGCAAACTTTTGGCCAGAATTCCCGCTTCGGAATCATGCTCAGCCAGCGCAATTTTGAAGGTGACGGTTCGGCAAGTGTCGGGGCGTTTGACTACGATATCAGCCTCACCCGTAACTTTCGCATTGATGGGCAATATATTCTGACCTACACCGGCGAGCCGGATAAGCCGTCACTCACCTCCAATTTCGCCGGAATGACTATCGACCGCGGCACCAAGACTCTTGCCCTTGACGGTGAATCATATTGGGGGACGGCTTTCATTTCCCGGCTGCGCCGCAACGCCCGCAACTGGAGCTGGGTTCTTGATTACAACCAGGTTAATCCATCCTATCGGACCCAGGTCGGCTTTGACCCGGTCGTCAACTACCGCAATCTTTCACTTTTCAACATGTATAACTTCTATTTTGCCAACGGCATTCTCGAGCGGCTTACCCCACAGCTGTATCTGTCCCGCCGCTGGAACTTTGATGAGGTTCGCCTGAATGAGAATCTCAACTTTGGGGCGCTTGCTAATTTCCGGATGGCGCAGACCTCGCTCGGCCTTTTCTATCAGGGAAGTTCCGAGAACTGGCGGGGGAGAGATTTCGGCGGTCTCTGGCGGTTGGAGGGTAGTATCAACAATCGATTCGGGAATATGCTCGGAACCGGGATCTTTGTTCATTATGGCAAAGCCCTTGCCCGTCGCTATATGACTACCGGCACTGAGACCGCCGTCAATGTCGAACTGGCTTTCAAGCCAATCGACCGCCTGGTTATAGAGCCGACTTTGAGTTATCTCGCCAGTTATCATACCGAAACCGGAATTGAGCTCTATAAAGGATATATCAGCCGTACCAGGCTCCTTTTCCAGGCTACTCGGGAATTGTCTTTGAGACTGGTCCTCCAGTACGACGATTTTGACGGCTGGTGGGATGTTGACCCGCTCTTGACCTATCGTCTCAGCCCCTTTTCGGTTTTTTATGCCGGTTCCAGTTACGATTATATCGATTTCGCCGAAAACCGTGACCTGCCGGCTAAATGGCGACTCGGCTCCCGGCAATATTTTATGAAACTTCAGTATCTATTCCAGATCTGAGGTCATCCTCCTGTTTTTGGTTAAAGGGACATCCCAGGCGATGTCCCTTTTTTCATTCCTCTTTTGTATAGATTTTCACGGCAAAGTCATTCTTGCGCAGCGTCTATGGTATTGACTTGACATAAATCGATTTGTAACTATATTTCTCTAAAATGCCTCGATATGTCCGCTTTAAATACAATTTAGAAAATCTGAGGAAGATATGTCCGACAAATTCAGGTCTGTTTTCGCCCTCGTCGCTCTGACGTTCATACTGATTCTGTTCAATACTCTACCGGCCCGGGGTGAAATCGCCGACCCGGAAGAGATGCAGAACGCCTGCCGCAACTGGCTATCTTATATCGTTTCGCAGCGGGGAAGCTGGGGCGGGTCGGCGGCGCCGCAGATTATTTCGGAGTCCGAAATCACCGCCGCCGGCGAAGTCGTAGGGCGATTCTATGCCATTGAGCCGGTCGGATATGTCATCGTGCCGATTCTCAAAGAACTGGCGCCGATAAAAGCTTACTCCGACGAGAACGACCTTGATATAAATGAAATCGATGGTTTTGCGGCAATGATTCGCGAGGTGCTCTCCGACCGCAACCTGCTTTTTGTTCAGCGGTACGGTGCTCTTGATGCCGTGCAGCCGGCTGATAACCCGCTCTATGGTCCCGCGCAACGGGAGATGTGGAACCTTTATGCTCTTAATGAGACGGAGTTCAATGCCGCCATGGCCTTGCGGAAAGTCGCCGCTATGCAGACGGTTGGTCCTCTCTTGACTACGGTCTGGCACCAGAGCGCACCATACAATAATTTCTGCCCGATTGGCGATGGCGGCCGGACCGTTGTCGGCTGCGTGGCTACTGCCGCGGCGCAAATTCTGGCATATCACCGCTGGCCTATGGAGGGAACCGGCACCAGAACCTACTGGTGGAATGGAGATAATTCCTGCGATGGCTACACCCCGGGCATGCTCTTGACGGCGGACTTCACCGACCCGTATGACTGGGACAATATCCCCAATAATTGCAGCCCGACCTGCAGCCCTGCGCAGCAAAATGCCCTGGCGGAATTGAATTATGAAGTTGGGGTCGCTTTTTCAATGGACTATGGCCGTTGCGGCTCCGGCGCCTATACCTCCAACGCCCGGTATGTTTTTCCTGATTACTTCCGTTATCTCGATATAATAGAGCTGCACGACCGGAATCAATATGGCGTGCGGGTCTGGTCTGATATGATAAAAGCGGAAATTGAAGCCGACCGGCCTATCCAATACAAAATCAGCCTGCACTCGATTGTTTGCGACGGCTGGCAATCGGTTCTTCCTATCGACCAGGTGCATATGAATTACGGCTGGGGCGGCGGCAATAATTCCTGGTACACCATAGATGACCTCTATTGCAACTGGGAAGGCTGCTCACCTACCGTGGAGCAGATGCTTACCAAGATTACTCCTGACCGGGGAGTTTTTCTTTCCGCCGATACCACCTGGGGCTATCTGCCTCTTGACGTCTGTTTCACCGGCAGCAGTACTCTTCCGACCACCGACCAGTGGATATGGGCATTTGGCGACGGCGATTCCGCCTATGTGCAATCGCCCGTCCATACTTATAGCAATCCCGGACGGTACGATGTCACTTTGAAAGTTGTCTCCGGCGCTGACAACCGTACCTACCGCGCCACCAAGTATATTACTATTCTGGCTGATACACTGTCCGCCGCTGATGCCCAGGGAACCGCCGGGACTCAGGTGGAAGTCATCATCAACGTCCGCAATACCGTGCCCCTGCGAAGCCTGCGAATTCCGGTCACCTTTGAAGGCGACCTCGGAATGACTCTCGCCAACTATTCCTTTGACGGCTGCCGCACCTCCGGTTTCGACCAGAAAACCATGCCGGTCTATGACCCCAGCAACAGTCAAGGGGTCTTTTACATATTCAATACCTCTCCCGGCACTCCTGACCTTGCTCCCGGATACGGACCGGTGTTGAAACTATATTTTAATATTCCGGCGGGGGCAAACGCCACACAACTGGGACAGATTAAGTTTGACGGCTTCAGCACCCATTTCCCCATTTTTGCCGGACCGGTGCTCGAATATACGCCGAAGCTTGATGTCGGCCTGGTATCGCTTCCCTTCACGTGCGGCGACGCCAATGGCAACAGTGATATCAGCATGCTTGATGCCACCTTCCTGCTGGCGTTTCTCTTCCGGGGAGGACCTTCTCCGGCGCCGATAATGGCTGGCGACGCCAACGGCAGCGGCACCGTCAATATTCTGGATGCGACCTATTTGATAACTTATTTATATAAGAGTGGACCGGCGCCGGCTTGTCCGTAATCATGATTTGAATTTTGCCTCGGACTCTACTCCGGGTCCCGACAACTTCGCGGCAATTGCCGATACCGAATGAGCCGGACTGCGCGATTTCAGTTTGATGTCTTTTCGGGCATTCATACCAGTTGCCGTCAGGATAAATCTGCCAAGGGCGGCTCTATTAACCGTCTCCATCGTTGTTATACTTTTCGGAAGCGCCCTTGCCGCCGACCGGATACTCATCGATTATAACCGCCAGGAAATTCTTCTTCCTTTCAAACTCCAAGCCCTCGAAACCGTCAATTACGGGTCAGAGCGAAGGGTATCTTTCAATCCCCTGCAGGTAATGCAGCCGAGCGATTCGCTTCATAAGAAGGCAATCATCACCCGCGTCTTTAATAAACGCTTCAATGACGATACTCCCTCTGCCATAATGGTGCAGGACCTGACCTCGTGGACCGTTATTGACGAAGACCCGGTTTACATTACGATTGTCGACTATTGTCTGTACTTCGATTCCCGGATAGAAAAAACCTGTCTTGCCGGGGGCTGCTTTCGCAATGATTCCGCCTTTGTGCTCAAAGATATACTGATAGAAGGTAAAACCGCGCTGCTCTATCTGACTTCCGGGGTTGACCGAACCGGCAACGGCGAATGGGAGCCGTCTGTCAATATCGTAGCCTTCACTGATTATGATGATGACGGCACCGCCGAATTATTCGTTCAGGTCACACCGGGACGTGATCTGGAACCGCGAGTTCTATTCTGCGTCGATATGGAGGCGATGCGGATAGAATGGTCGCTGCCGGTGGCATCAGTTATAGGAGAAGGATGCCTGGTAAAATGCGCCGGTGAAACCCCCTCGGTGCTCTTCACTTCTTACGGTCCCAAAAACGGCGTCACCGACAAATATTTCAGTGACCTTTACGGATACCTGACCAAAGTCGACAATCGCGGCGAGGTAATATTTAACAAAATAGTCGCCGGCGACTACGGCGGCTCCATGATTATTCCTATTGATGACAGCCGTCGGCGCTTTTGTCTGCATCTATCGCAGCCGTTAATAGATTATCGCGACACCGCCTCTATGGCCACTTTAGAAAGAAGGCTGGTAATCATTGATGAGAACGCTGAAATTCTGTATTCCTCTACGGCGCCGGGCCGACTAATCTTCTCCTGGTTAGCGGATTATGGCAAACTGCCGGGAAACCAGATTTACTCTACCTGGAATGACGGTCGCCTGGTAATTTATGACTCCACTCTCGCTGTGCTGGCAGAATCTAACCCTACCAATCTTGGATATATGCTGGGACGATACCGCCTCAAAGGTCAAGACGAGCCGATATTCGTGATGAGCCGGACCGGCGGGGTGGACCTGTACAGCCGCAGATTTAAGAAGCTGGGGGGAATTGATGCCCTGTCCAATATGATGTTTCAACCGCTGGAGTACGATAATCAGGGAAACGTTACCAGATTTGTGCTGGGCGGGCCCAATTGCGCCGTTATCGGAACAATTGAACGGCGCACCGTCTTTGAATTAGCCTCTATCATTTTTTGGGAATACCATATCTATATCCTGCTTTCGCTGCTGGCTCTTTTGGTCGGAATAATCATTGTAAACTACCGCCGCCTTCGTATCGCCATCAAACTGCGCGAGAGTGAAGAGGTGTATCGCACGCTCGTAGAGGGAGCGGGCGACTCCATATTTTCGGTTGATTATGACGGCAGGTTCGTCTTTATGAATGAGCACGCCGCCGGGGTCCTGGGCGGAAAATCCTCGGGACTGACCGGAAAGACCATGTGGGATTTTTTCCCGGGAGAGATTGCCGACCGCCAGATGACTAATATCAGGGACGTTATTGATTCCTGCCGGGGCAGGATTTTGGAGGAGCCGACCATTATCCAGGGGCAACATCGTTACTTCCGCATCAGCATTCAGCCCCTGTTCGGCGCCGATGGCAAATGCCGGTCAGTACTGGCGATTGCATCAGATATCACTCCGGTGATTGAAGCGCAGAAACTGGCTCTCAAGGAACGGGACTTTACGCAGTCTCTCCTGCGAACATCCAATAGCCTGATTCTCTGTCTCGACGGCGAAGCGCGAATTACTGTCTTCAATGACGAGTGCGAACGGGTGACCGGATACAGTCGGGAGGAAGTTCTGGGAAAACGGTGGCCTGAGCTGATGCTCCCACCGTCGATGCGCCATCCGGGACTTGACGATTTCACCGAGTGGGTCAGAGCCCATCCGTCGGACCGGCTGGAAGGCCAGATTATTACCAAGAAAGGAGATATCAGGCATATTCTATGGTCCAATTCCTCGCAATTCGACCCGGTCACAGGGGAACTGACTGCAATCGCCATAGGCCATGATATCACCGAGCGGAAAAGATTCCGTGAATCCCTCCGTGAAAGCGAAGAAAAATACAGACTCCTGATTGAGAACGCGACCGAAGTCATTACCATGATAGATTCCAATCATCGAATAGCGATTCTGAATAAAGCGGCCGCCAACGCTTTGGGCGGTAGCATCGAGGATTTTGTCGGCCGGAAAGTTGAGGAGTTGCCGCTGGGACCGCAGGCGCAAATGATGAGCGCCATAATCGACAACCTCTTCGCATGCGGCAAGAGTATGTCGCTGGAAGTCCCCTACGATACCAAAGAAGGGCGTTGCTGGTACTGGGTTAATGCCCAGCCGATATTGATGTCGAGTTCGCCGACTTCTTTTTACCTGTCCATAGCCACTGATATTACCGCTCGCAAACGCAACGAAATCCGCGCCAAAGCCCGGCTCGACCTTCTAACCGGCTTGCGGACAGCTGAATCAGTCGACCGCTGTCTCGAGTTGGGCTGTCTCGCCATTAAGGAGGCGGAACTTTTCAAGCGGGCTGTTCTTACCCTGCACAATGAGCAGCGTGAGATAATCAATCTTGGTCAGGTTGGACTTGACCCCGCCATCGTCGGGCAGGCGCGCCGGGCAAAAGCCCCCTCCAGTGAAATGGCGCAACGAATGACTCAGGAAAAATACCGCATCAGCTATTCCTACTTTGTGCCGGAAGAAGAAGGGCTGGGGGTTACCGACCTGGAGCGGGCAATTCCCCAGGAAGGTACTCGCGGGAATTCCGACCATGCCTGGCGTCCCGGTGATGAGCTCTTTGTTCCGATTCTAAGCGCCCAGGGTAATTACGACGGCTGGCTCTCTGTTGACACTCCTTTTAACGGCAGAAGACCCGATGCGGACATTATTATCGCACTCGAAGAGCTCGTTGACATTGTTGCCAAGAAAGTCAATGAGCTGCGCAGTCTTGAGCGTTTGAATCTCGAGCGACAGGCGCTGGCTCTGGCGAATATTGCCCTCCGCGAATCTGAGGAGCGATACCGCAATCTGGTCGATAACGCTATCGACGTTATTTATACCCTTTCTCCCGATGGTGTCATTACCAGCCTGAATCCTTCATTTGAAAAAGCCACCGGATGGAAAATCGAAGAATGGCTGGGGAAAAACTTCCTGCCGATAATCCACCCCGATGACGCCGCCTTGGCGCAACAGACCACTGCCCGGCTTCTCGCCGGCGAGTCGCTGCCGATGTACGAGCTGAGAATCTTGACAAAAGACGGCTCCCACCGGAACGCCGAATTTGTGTCATCCCCGCAGATTAAAAACGGAAATATTACCGGCATTTTCGGAATCGCCCGCGATACCACCGAGCGTCATCTGATGAAAGAAGCTCTTCGGGAGAGTGAGGCTAAATTCCGTCACCTCGCCGAGCATTCTCTTCAGGGAATTCTCATTGCCACCCGCGACCGGATACTTTTCGCCAATCAGCTTTTCATCGAAATGACCGGTTATCTCAGGGAGCAGTTCTTGAACAGCCATCC